>JBBIQF010000236.1:0-9460 GCA_037442445.1 Planctomycetaceae bacterium | reverse complement strand
GCCCAGTACCCAGCGTTCGGGGGCCAGCGGTTCGGTGAGGAAATCGGTAACCACGACCTTAAACGGCATGGACGCGGCCAGGCTCCATCATGCGGTAGGGGTGTACAGGGGGTGAGTGTATCCGCCCCAAAACACCCGGGCAAGCTATACTTGCCCGAGCGGCCCAGACGGCGGGGCGGCTGGCCCCAGGGCTTGCCGCGGACGGTGATGGCCGAATAGGATAGGCGGGCTGGGAGGATTGCGATGGCAGAGCGGATATGCGGGATTTTCACGCCCCATATGGTCCCTTTGGACGGCCAGGGGCGCATCGACGAGGACGAATTGCGCCGTTACATCGAATGGCTGATCCAGCGCGGCGTGCACGGGCTGTACCCCAACGGCTCGACGGGCGAGTTCACCCGCTTCACCCCGGACGAGCGGCGGCGGATCATCCAGATCGTGTGTTCCCAGGCGGCCGGCCGGGTGCCGGTCCTGGCCGGGGCTGCCGAGGCCAATGTCCGCGAGACCCTGCGGGCGTGCGAGACGTATGCCGGCTACGGGGCGCGGGCGGTGGCCATCGTCTCGCCGTTTTACTACCGGCTGTCGCCCGAGTCGGTATACGCTTACTTCCGCGAGATCGCACTGGCCAGCCCAATCGATGTGACGCTGTATAACATCCCGATGTTCGCCAGCCCGATCGATGTGCCCACACTCCGCCGGCTGGCCGAGTTCCCCCGGATCGTGGGCATCAAGGATTCCTCAGGCGATGTGGCGATGATGATGCGGATGATCCGGGCGGTGCGCCCCAGCCGGCCCGATTTCTGCTTTCTGGCCGGTTGGGACGTGGTGCTGGTGCCGATGCTGCTGGCCGGCTGTGACGGCGGCACGAACGCCACCAGCGGCGTGGTGCCCGAATTGACCCGCAAGTTGTACGACTTGACGCAAGCCGGCCAGATTGAGGCCGCCATGCGCTTGCAGTTCCGCTTGCTGGAACTGTTTGACACGATGCTGTATTCGGCCGATTTTCCCGAGGGGTTCCGCGCAGGGGTGGAACTCCGCGGTTTTCGCATGGGGCAGAGCCGCCAGCCCATGTCCGAAGCCCAGCGGATCGACCGCGCCGCATTGAGCCGGCTGCTCCAATGCATTCTGGCCGAGTTCGGCTACGTGGAGACGCCCCCCGAGGGCTGCCCGCCGCGGACCGGCGACCTGGGCCACGACCGCATCCAGCAGATCACGGCCGCCGTGATCGCCGAACTCCGCCGCCAAGGGGCGCTGTAGTGTTGTCGGGGCGACCGCTGGCCCGCCTGTTTACCCAAAAGGCATCCGGGGGCGCGAGCTATCCTACGGTGCAGCCAAGCGTGGACACGTCGCTGGGCATACTGGAAACCCAAGGGTTGGCACCCACCCTGGCCGCCATCGACGCGATGGAAAAGGCGGCGCGGATCCGGGTGGTACAGTGCGAGCTGAACGACCTCTTGGGGGTGGTGACGAAGGTCATAGGGCCGACCGCGGCGGTGGAAGCAGCCCTGGCCGCCGGGCTTGCCGCCGCCACCCAGTGCGGCGCCCGCACGGTGACCTCTATCCTTCGCCGGCCCGACCCCCGCGCCTGGAAGGCCATCGAGTCGCCCCGGACTATTAACCCTCTGATCGAACAAGACGTGGTTTTCGTGCCGGAGGACGTACCCGGCAAACGCTCGTCCAAGGAATACGCCATGCCCGCGGAAAACGTACCGGCTTTGGGGTTCATCGAAACGCAGGGCTTTACCGCCGTCTTCGAGGCCATCGATACCGCCTGCAAGGCCGCCCATGTCGAAGTGGTGGCCAAGGAGAAGCTCGGCGGCGGCTATATCGCGGTGATCATCCAGGGAGAACTTTCGGCCGTGCGGGCCGCCATCGAGGCCGGCCGGCAGCGCGTGGAAGGGTTGGGCAAGCTCATCGCGGCCCACGTGGTGGCCCGGCCAAGCCCCTCCGTACTGGCCCTGCTGCCCAAGCTGTAAAAGCCTATCCCACAATGTCCATCTGGGTGGTTCGCATCCGATGCTGCCGTGGGGCTCTCCCGCCTTGACGCACACGCCATCGCCGTGCATCATGCGAGAAAGGAAAACGCCGGTGAGGCTCTGACCCATTGCAACCTGCGATGCTGCTGAGGGAGATCGCTGAATGAAACGCTTGCCAAGCGTAGCGCTAGCGGTACTGTTGGGCCTTGTGCTTGTGGGATTGGCCAGTTCGCCCCTGAAGGCCGACAAGGCGTTCTTCGACGAGTTCGTGGCCAAGTACGTCAAGCCCGACAGCACCGACCCCAAAGACCAGGCCTTCAAAGCCACCGTGGAGAAAGTCCGCTGCAACGTCTGCCACGTGGGGCGGACCAAGAAGAACCGCAACCTCTACGGCCAGGCCCTCGATAAGCTGCTGGACCGCCAGGCGGACAAGGAGAACAAGCCCAAGATTCAGGCGGCCCTCGACACGGTGGCCAAGCAGCATTCCAACCCCGACGACCCCAAGTCGCCCACCTTTGGCGAACTGATCCAGCAAGGCAAGCTGCCGGCCGGCAGCGAGTGACCGGCAGCCGCCAAAGGCTTCCGCCGCCATGCACCGGCAGGACCGGCCGGGCAAACTGCGCTTCTGGCCGGCCTTGCCGGTGATGCGGCGGTTTGAACTCCCTGCCAGCCCCGTGCACGCCCCAGCCTGAACAAGCGCCGGCCTCACGGCCCCGCCAAAGGACCCACGACCAGATCGTCGGCCGTCCCCTCCTTCCCATCCGGCCCGAAACATACCACCTTCGGCCCCTCCCCGCCCGCAACATACTTGAACCGATTGCCCCACGAATCGGTCAATTGCTGCTGGACCCCATACGAAGGCGCACCGGGGGCCGAGGGCGGACCCGTCCCCACATACGGCCCCTTCCACCCCGGCGCGTCAGAAGCGAATAGCTCTTCGAGCTTTTCCGGATAGCGGCCCACGTCGGCCTTGAACTTGGCCAGTCCCCGGCCAATGTCCTCCAGCCGCTCCTGCATCGCTAGCACCCGGGGATCGAAGGCCGGGGCCTTCGCCGCGGGAGCCGGGGCCTGCTGCCCCTGGCAACCCGCCCAGACCACCAGCCCCAACAGCACCCCCGCCGCCACACGCCACAACCATGCCTGTCGCATAAAGACCCCGTCATCCCAGACCATAACGCGGTTAGCTCCCACGACCACGCCCCTATTCTACCGACTTTCTGCCATTCTACAGCCTCTCCGCGTGCTGCCGAGGCCGTCGCGCTGTGAGAAGGCCGTTGGCCAGCAAAGAGTTGCGTCCTTGGGCGATTGGGCATTCCCCGAGGCCATGAACAAAATCGCCCAGTTTTCTGAGGGGCCGCCGTCCAGCACCCTTATCTCTTGCGATTCTTCGACCACCCAGGGGGAATGTGCGGGGATTCGATGCGCCGCACAACGTCCCACAATATTTCTTCACGCGGTCGGCCGCGTCTGTCCGGTCGTCCATGGAGGGACGCGCTCCGTCGCGTCCGGCGTGTTTACAGTCGCGCCTCCGGCCAACACGCAACGCCTCGGCGACGACGGAGCGTGGCCCTCCAGTGGAGCGTGGCCCCTCATAAAACCCCCTGGAGCGACGCGGCCGGGGCGTCGGGCGGGCTTGTGCCCTGGTGTGCGTTCCTAGGATTGTTGGGTCTGCTTATCGCAACCCTTACCTACGATCGCCCCCCAAGGTGCCCGCGCCTGCCGCCCAAAATGCTCGCTCGCAACGCAACCGGCTCGGGCGGTCGGGGGGAAGGTTTCGGCCATCGGGCCGGCGGGTTGCCGGGCGCATTGAGCAGATGCGTTTACTGGGTGCAAAGCGCCTGCCGTGCGGGCTAGGGCGAGTCGTCTTCGGCCGGGGCGCGGCCCAGGCGGGCGTGGAGCCAGTCGCGGGCCTCGAGGTACCACACCAGCACGCTGAGGATATTCGAGAAGTCGTCGGTCCATACGCCCACGCGCGGGTCGGCCGGGATTTCCTCCCAGTTTTCGTCTGCCAGGAGGTCGCCCAGGCGGTCGGGGTCGCGGACCACGGCGACCCATTCCGAGGCGTATTCGCCCGGCTCGCGCTCCCAGGTGCGGTTGCAGCGCCGGGCGGTCAAGCCCAACTCCGCTGCCACGTTGCCCACCACAGGCCCCAGCTCCAGATACCGGTTCGAGATGTGCACCATGAGGATGCCGTCGGGCTTGAGTTTATCCATGTACAGCTCGAAGGCCTCGCGGGTGAGCAGGTGCATGGGGATGGCGTCGGAGGTGAAGGCATCGACGGCCAGCAGGTCGAACCGGCCGGAGGGCTGCTCGCGGAGCTTCAGCCGAGCGTCGCCCAGCACGATGTCGATCTGTGCGCCGCGCTGGCGGGCATCGGTGACGTAGGTAAACAGCGCGGGGTTTTCGGCGATGCGTTTGACGGCCGGATCGATCTCGAAGTAAGTGAGCGTCTGCCCCGGCTGGGCGTAGGCCGCGGTGGTGCCGGTGCCCAGCCCGATCACCGCCAGTTGGCGGTGGACGTCCGGGTCGATAAGGTTTTCCATCACGTCGCCGAAGGGGCCTGCCCGGTGGTAGTAGGTCCACGGTTCGTAGCGCTGTTGGGGGTCGAGGCTTTGCTGGCCGTGCGTGGTCGAGCCGTGGGTCAACGAGTGGGTCACCGGGCGGAGGTCGCTATCGCACTGTTCTTCGACGCGCAGCACGCCAAAGAAGCTGCGGTCGCGGTAGATGAGGCGTTCCTGGGCCCCTTGGCCGGCCGCCTCCTGGCCGTACCACAGATGGCCTGCCAAGAGCACCACGCCCACGGCCAGGCCGAAGCGGATGGGGCGGTGGATGCCGCTAAAGGCCACTAAGCCCGCGGCACCGAGGACGTAGAACTCCAGCCGTGTGGCATCGAGCCATTCTTTGGAGCCTGTGGCGGTGATGAACGCCCACGCGCGGTCGGGCCAAGCGTGCTCGAAGGCCAACAGGCCGGCCAGCGCCAAGACGGCGGCCAGGATCGGCCCCCGAGCCCACCACGAGCGGAACCCCAAGGCCACGAAGCCGGTGGCCAGCAGGGTAACGATCGACTGCCACGACACCACCAGCCAGCCGCGGTCGGCCGGGCTGAGCCATTGGGTGGCCTCTTTTACGAGGAACCACAGCCACACGGGGATCACCAGGTCCAGCCAGCGCGAGCGGACCGGGTGGGCGCCCGGCGAGGGCTGGGGCCGCAACATGCAGGCCAGTACCAGGGCCAGCGGGTATTCGACCACGGGGGCGACCAGGGCGTTGAACAACCCGCCCAGCACGCCGCCGAGCGACATCCAGATGTAGAACTCGGTCAGCCAGCGGGCTGGCGGGCGCGAGCGGGCCAATTCGCCGTGGCACACCAGGGCGGTAACGAAGAACATGCTCAGGTGCAGCAAGATGACCGCCCACATCCATTCGGTCAGGTTCTCGTGGAACACCAGTGCGGTGCCCACCACCAGGAACGGCTGGAGCCAGACCATGCCGCGGTGCCAAACCAGGGGCCGCCGGGCAAAGACCAGCACGAAGGTCAAGAGATAGAGGGCCAGTGGCACGACCCACAACAGGGGCACGGCCGCCAGGTCGGTGGAGATGAACGTGGTAACGCCCAGCAGGAGGCTCGAAGGGGCGAACGACAGGGCCAGCCAGCGGAAGCGCTGTGCGGCAGAGGGAGGGCCCGCGGTCGCCGGAGCCGGGGCGGGGGTGGCGGCTTGTTCCTCGCCGGCCGGACCTTCGGGGGGCGCCGGGCTGGCAGGGGCAGGCGAAGCATGGCCGGCCGAGCCCCGCTCCCCACCCCGGCACCACAGCAAGACCGCACAACCGAGGGTCATAGCGGCAAGCAGTGCGAAGCCGGCGGCCCAGGCCCGCGATTGTGCCGCCAGGCTCAAATAGGGTTCGACCAGCACCGGGTAGCCCAATAGGCCCACCATGCTGCCCAGATTGCTGGCCGCGTACAGAAAGTACGGGTCTTTTCCGGCCGGATGCCCGGTATCGGAAAACCACCGCTGGAGCATGGGCGCGCTGGTGGATACGGCGAAGAACGGCAACCCCACGGCGAGGGCCATGAAGCCCAAGAGCCAGAACACCGGGTTCTCGGTGCCGGTGGGCGCCTGGCTGGCGGAGATGCCGATGGGCAGCACCAGCCAGGGCAGCGCAAGCACAGCCAGGTGGAGCACGGCCTGGCGCCGCGACCCCAACCATTGGGTCGAAAAATGGGCATACAAGTATCCGGCCAGGAGCACGGCCTGGTAGAACACCATGCACGTGTTCCACACCGAGGGGGTGCCGCCCAGCAAGGGGAGCACCATCTTGGCGAACATCGGCTGCACCACGAACAATAGCGTGGCGCTGGTGAAAAGCGTCAGGGCGAAGAAGAATTGCATGGAAGGGCTCGCGCAGCGAGAGGGCCGGTCCGGGAGCCTCAGTTTCGTGCCCGGGTGCTTTCGTACCGGCCAAAGATCATGCGGCCAGCGCTGGTCTGGAGCACGCTGGTCACCGAGATCGTAACATACTCGTTGATGTGATCGCGGCCGGATTCGACGACCACCATGGTCCCGTCGTCCAGGTAGCCGACCCCTTGGCCGGCTTCCTCGCCCGGCTTGACCACGCGGACTTCCAGGTGTTCGCCGGGGAGGAAGACGGGTTTGAGGGCGTTGGCCAGGTCGTTGAGG
This sequence comes from Planctomycetaceae bacterium, assembly GCA_037442445.1. GTDB lineage: Bacteria > Planctomycetota > Planctomycetia > Pirellulales > Thermoguttaceae > JANLFZ01. The sequence goes on along the minus strand of JBBIQF010000236.1, from coordinate 2,808 downwards.
TTGATCACCCGCACGCCGTGCAGCCGGGCCACCTTGTTCAGGTTGTAGTCGTTGGTGACCAGCCGGCCTTCGAGGTGCTTGGCCAGGCCGATGAGTTTCATGTCCACCGGCTGGCCGGCGAACTCGGGCAGTTCGCGATCGTAAATCTGGAAGTCCACGTTGGGCGAGTTGCGCAGTTTGTTGAGGATATCCAAGCCGCGGCGGCCCCGGCTCCGGCGGAGCCGGTCCGAACTATCGGCGATGGCCTGGAGTTCGTTGATGATGAACCGGGGCATGATCAATTGGCTATCAAACAGGTTGGCATCGACCACATCGGCGATGCGGCCGTCGATCACCACGCTGGTATCGAGGATGTACGGGCGCCGGCCGCGGACCTCTTTGGAAAACTCTACGTAAGGGATGACGAATCGGAAGTCGTGCCGCGTCTGAAGCAACAGCGAGATGCAGGTGTAACACAGGACCGCCGCCAGGATGAGCTGCACCGGCGAGCGGATGCGCTCGGAGCCGGGCGGCAAAATGGGCGTCAGGGCCAGCCCCGCCACATACGCCAAAAACAGGCCCACGATCAGGCCAAAGTACACTGCCGAGATCACGTCCAACGGCTTGCGGGGGATGGCGATATCGATGGCGATCACCCCGATGGCCAATAGCAACACCCCCAGGAATACGGCCCACTTCATCCAGGGCACGTCCGGCACGATGTCCTGCCAGAGGATAGAGACCGCCAGCCCGATGGCGACCATCAAGAAGGTAGCCCGGAGGATGATCAGTCCCATGCTCAACGGCCGATCCGGCTTCGGCGCGTCCGCCAGAGGGGATTGCCGCCGCCCACTACCACGGTTCCGCCAAAAAGCGACCATCCTGCACCCACGAAATCAGGGGGGAAAGCTTATGCACCACAACCGCCATTGTAAGCCCCCGGAGGCCAACCCGGAAGGGTCATTGGCAGCGGGCTGCGGCGATTTCTGTTGGGGGCGGCCACGCGGGATGAAGGGGTACTGGGTGCGGGCTGTCGGCCGAGGCGGAAGCCGCAACACTGGGGCAAAGGGGCAATGGGGCTTGGGAGCGAACACACCGGGCCGTCACCGGCCGCGTAAGACATTGAGCACATCGGGCCGTGACGGGGCTCGTCTGGGGGCGAGCACACCGGGCCCTTACGGGCCCGGCTCATGGGCCCGGGTCATGGGCCCGCCTCCGTGGCGGCTTGGGGCCCCGCTTGGGCGCCGCTTTTGCGGTTACGTCTCCCGCAACGCGTCGGTCAGCACCTCCCACAGGGCCTCCAAGGCCTGCGGAATCACTTTCACCCCCGCAAGGATGGGCATGAAGTTCGTGTCTCCTTGCCATCGCGGAACCACATGCCAGTGGAGATGGCCGGGCAGCCCGGCACCGGCCACGTGGCCCAAGTTCAAACCCACGTTGAACCCCCCTGGATGGATCGTCCGCTCCAGCGCCGCGATCATCTTGGCCAGCACCCGGCACACATCAAGGTGTTCGGCATCGCTGAGATCGTCCAGCCGGGCATGATGTTTTTGCGGGCACACCAGCAGGTGGCCGTTGTTGTAGGGATAGCGGTTCAACACGGTCAGGGTGTACGGCGTGCGATGGACGACCAGGCGGGCCCGGTCCCGCTGGCTGCCGGCGGCCTGGCACAGGAAGCAGCGGGAATCGGCACCGGGCAGAAGGTTGAACGTTTCCTGCTGGGCGTCATCCGCCCCGGCACCCTGGATGTATTCCAGGCGCCAAGGGGCCCAAAGCTGCTGGTACGTCGCACTGGCCCCAGCGCTTTCTTCCGGCCTTTGCTGTGAGGGGATGTGTGGCTCGCTCATGTCTGCCGCGGTTTCCGAATCGTTCAAACCTTCTTGCGGGTGCGTGCCCAGCACGCAGCCGACCGCTCATCGCGTGCGTGCAGAGCACGCACCCTACGTGGTCGCTGGGATTTGGCCATTGGTGCTTCCTTCGACATTTGGCATTCGGCATTCGGCATTTGCCGCCGCCGCGTGCGTGCCCAGCACGCACCGTTTGGCTGGGCAGTGGGCGATCATACCCGAACCGCCCGCCGGCGGACCAGCGACTGGGCCTGGCGATGGCACAACAGCAGGGCATCGCGGGCCAGTTCGGGGTCCAGGGCTTTGGACGGCTCCTGGCTGCGGATGGAGCGCACCATTTCGTTCAACTCGGCGACGAAGGCTTCGACCGGCTCGCTGCTGGCCAGTTTGGGGCGGAGCACCCGGCCGTTGTCCGTCAGCACCGTAACCGGGGTACCCTTGACGGTTTGTTTGCCCCAGGTGGCGAAATCGAAGACGATGGTGGCCCGCTCCAGGTACACTTCGTATCCGTGCGTAAACGGCCGGCCTTGCTGGCGGATGACCCCGCCGGTCACCGTGATCGCCAAATCGGGGTCGTCGAACAGAAACTGCGATTGGAACCACTCGGGGACGCTGCCGCGGAGGCGGCCGACGGTTTGGACGGCCCGGGGCTGGCCGCACAGCAACCGCACAAAATGCGCATCGTGGATGTTCAGATCGATCATCGGGCCGCCGGTGGCGTGGGGGTCGAAGTAATCGGGCGCCCAGCGCGGATCGGCCATCAGGCGTTTGAAGGTTGCGCCCAGCAATCGCCCGAAGCGTGCGGTGGCCACGGTATGGTAAAGGAAGCGGTACTCGGGGAAAAAGGGGAGCACATGGCCGACCAGCAGGAGCCGGCCGGCGCGGCGGGCGGCGGCCATTGCCCGCTCGGCGTCGCCCACGTCCAGGGCGATGGGCTTTTCGCAGAAGACGTGTTTGCCGGCGCGGAGGGCGGCGATGGCCG
>JBBIQF010000235.1:7400-9612 GCA_037442445.1 Planctomycetaceae bacterium | reverse complement strand
GGCTGAGCCCGATGGCATGGCAAACTTTCGCCGCGGCGGGGCTGGCGGTGGCCTGGGCAGCCAGCGCCCCGTTGTCTTCCGCGCAGGCCGGCAGCCAGGAGGCCTCCGCGCCCCAGGCCGCCATCGCCCGGCCGCCCGTATGGCGGATGTTGGTCATGGACCCGCTGTGCGACAAGATCGCTTGCGACTGCGTGGCCGGCTACGCCCGCCGCAATTACGCCAGGCTGGCCGATTACCTCGCCCAGCGGTTGCACCGCCCCATCGAGGTCCTTTACGCCGAGGGTTTTGCCTCGGCCCCTGCTGCCGCCCATGAGACCATCCATCTCATCGCCGGCAAGCTCTCCGAAGTGGTCGCCGACGCACGGAAAGCCGGAGTCTCCGCCCGCACCATCGCCATGCTGACCGGCAAGGATGGCGCGGTGACGCAGGCCGGCCTGTTCGTCGTGCGGAAGGGCGATCAGGCCCGCTCTATCGCGGACCTCAAAGGGCATCGCATCCTCTTGGGCCCCGAAGATGCCGTGGAGAGACGCTCGGCAGCACTGGCGGCGCTTGAGGCGTTCGGCGTGCCGGACCCCGAAAGCCCCCCGCTTGCGCCCAGTTGCAACGCCGCTGCGCTTGCCGTCGCCGAAAAGGATGCGGACGCGGCGGTCGTTTCGAGCTACGCCCTGCCGCTATTGGAAGGATGCGGGACCATCGACAAGGGGGCGCTGCGCGTTGTGGGGCAAACCGATCCGGTCCCCTTCATCGCGCTGTTGGCCACAGACCGGGTCGACCGGAAAGAGGAGCTGCGCCTGGCCGCGGCCCTGGCCGAGGTCCGCACGCAACCATCGCTGCTTGCGGCGCTGGAATCCAAAGACGGCTACTACCCCAACCGGCCGGCTGGGCAGGGTGAGGCCGGCCCGGCGACCGCCTGGCCGGACTGGCGAGGTCCCCGCCGGGACGCCGCCAGCGCCGACGTGCCGCCAACGCTGCCGGCCCAAAGGCGGCTCTTGTGGTCGCGGGCACTCACCGGTCCGGCCATGTCGGGCCTGGCCGTCGATTCCGCACGCATCGTGGTGGCCGACAAGGACCTGGACGAAAAATTCGACATCTTCCGCTGCCTGGATGCCGACACCGGAAAGGAAATCTGGAGGCTGGCATACCCGGCCGCCGGGAAAATGGACTTCACCAACGCCCCCCGGGCCAATCCGGTCATCCACCAGGGCAAGGTCTATACGCTCGGCGCCTTCGGCGACCTGTATTGCGTCGACCTGGAAAGCGGAAAAGTCGTCTGGAAGAGGCACCTCGCCCGAGACTTCCAGGCGAACCGGCCCACCTGGGGGTGGTCCTCGACGCCCTTGGTCGTGGACGACAAACTCATCGTCAATCCGGGGGCCCCACAGGCGTCGCTGGTAGCGCTCGATCTCCAGACGGGGGCGGTGCGCTGGTCCGCCCCTGGCGATCCGCCCGGCTACGCCAGCTTCATCGTCGCCCGGCTCGGCGGCCGGCGCCAGATCGTCGGATATGACGCCGTTTCGCTGGGCGGCTGGGACCCCGATACCGGCAAGCGGCTGTGGCGCTTGGTGCCCGAGGAGCCCGGCGATTTCAACGTGCCCACGCCCATCGCCGTCGGCAAAAAGCTCCTTGTGAGCACCGAAAACAACGGGACCCGCCTGTACGCTTTCGACGACCAGGGCCAGATTCGCCCCGAGCCGCTGGCCGCCAGCCAAGACCTGGCCCCCGATACCTCCACCCCCGTCGTCTGCGGCAGCCGGGTGTTCGGCAGTTGCGGCCAACTGGTGTGCCTCGACCTCCGCGACGGCCTGAAGCTCCGATGGAAAAACGCCGAAGCCCCTTTTGCCGACTACTGCACCTTCATCGCCAGCAGCCAATACGTACTCGTTACCGCCCAGAGCGGCAACTTGTGCCTGCTCCGGGCCAGCGGCGATTTCCTGGAGGTCCTCGGCCGTATGGAACTGTTTCCCGATACCGAACCATCGCAGCGGGATGTCTGGTCGCATCCCGCCCTGGTCGGCAACCGGTTTTACGTGCGGAACATGGTGGCGGTTTACTGCGTCCTGCTGGAGTAGAAAACAGCGCCGCGTGCGGGCCTGGCAAGCCGGCGGGCCGCGGCCACTTTTGGCGTATTCGAGAACGTGGTCAGGGCAGCGAAACTTCCAATAGCGCGGCGCGGTTCTGCCCGATCATGCCCAACCGGCGAGGAGGGAAGTCT
>JBBIQF010000235.1:1247-7354 GCA_037442445.1 Planctomycetaceae bacterium | reverse complement strand
TTCGCGGGGATCCTCTTCGCAGAAGCCAAATGCTGCTGTTTTAGCCAGCCCGTTACGGCCGGCGTTTTTTTGGGCGGCATTGCTCGCCGTGGCGATGGCCACAGCCCGCGCGGCCCCGGTGCTCGCGGAACCTCCCGCCGCGCGGCTGGTTCAGTATCGTGCCGGTTCCGCGTTCGACCTTCGCAACACCATCATTCCCCGCAACGAAATCCTGCCCGGCGGGCCGCCCAAAGACGGAATCCCCGCGCTGACCAACCCGGCGGTGATTGGCCCGCAGGAGGCGGCGTATCTGCATCCCGCGGACCGGGTGGCGGGGGTCGTGGTGGGCCAGCACTCCCGCGCTTATCCGCTCAAAATCCTCAACTATCACGAAATCGTTAACGACCGGCTCGGAGGCATCCCGATTGCCGTCACCTACTGCCCGCTGTGCGATTCGGTGGTCGTCTTCGACCGCCGCATCGACGGGAAAGTGCTGGAGTTCGGCGTCTCCGGCCTGCTCTACAACAGCAACGTACTGATGTACGACCGCGGGGGGCGGCCCGAGAGCCTCTGGTCGCAATTGGCCGCCCAAGGTGTCTCCGGGCCGGCGGCACGCAAGGGATTGGCCCCCTTGCCCGTTGAACTGACTTCCTGGCAAGACTGGCGCACGCGGCACCCGGACACCTCGGTCCTCTCGGACCGCACCGGCCACGCCCGGAACTACCAGGTCAACCCCTACCAGGCCTACTTCGCCCAGCGGAACCTCATGTTCCCCGCCCGCCCCACCAGCAACCGGCTCCCCGTAAATACTGCGGTCCTGGGCGTGTGGTCCGGCGGCACGGCCCGGGCCTATCCCTTGTCGGCTTTCGACCCCCAAGGCCAGACGCTGGAGCAAGAACTGGGCGGCAAGCGGTTCACGCTCGTCTACGACGGCCAGCACAAGGCCCTGCGCGTCGCATCGGCCGACGAAAACCTCCACTGGATGTACGCCTTCTGGTTCGCCTGGTACGCCTTCCGGCCGCACACCGAGGTCTACCAAAAGGCCCCGTGACCGGGGCCCAGCCCGCTCATCGCATTTCTGCCACCACAAGGGTCTGATCGTCGGCTGTCGGCCCATGCTGATGTTGGCCCACGGCCGCCAACATCCGGTCGGCCACCCCAAACAGGTCCCACTCCATGGCCGACCGCGCCAGCTCGACGAGCGCCGGCAGGCCGAATTGCCGGCCGCGGGCATCAAACACCTCGTAGACGCCATCGGTGTAGAAGAACAGCCGGTCTCCAGGATGAACAGCGACCGTTTCTTGCTCGAAATCGGGCATGTTCGGCAGGCCGAGTCCGACCAGTGGATTCTGGCTTGTCAGCCGCAGAACGTCTCGGCCGTCCCTGCGCACCAATAGGGGGCTGGGATGCCCGGCACCGCTCCAGGTCAACTCGCCGCGCTCCAAGTCGATCCGCGCTGCGACAAAAGTAAGGAACAAACCCGTATCGCTGAAATACTCGGCCAGGAACCGCTCTAGCGAACTTGCGATGTCGCGGGGCTCCCGCCGGTAGATAATCCCATAGCGAACTTCGCTGCTGATACGCGTGGCCAGCAAGGCGGGGCCGATACCGTGCCCCGTGACATCGCACATCGTTATATAGCATGTCGCCCGGTCGGGAAAGCGCACCTGGCAATAGTCGCCGCCCACGTCCTCCACGGGCACATACCGCACATCGACCCAAATCCGATCGTGCCGAATCGGAGCGGGAATCAAACTGCGATGCACTTCAGCGGCAATCGCCAGCCGCTGGCGGCGCTGGTGGCGCAGTTGTTCCACTTCCCGCTCCAATTCCGCGCAGCGCTGCCGCAGCGCCTCAAGCTCGGTCAGCAGATCCGGTTGCCACCTCATCCGCAACCTCCGTACTCTCTGCGGCGGGTTTGCGCGAACGAATCCAACCCCAGGCAAGACAAAACAGCCATGGCGCGTATTCCATCCACGTGACCACGTAGTCGAAAAAGATGCGCCCGGAATACCCGGTGCCAAGAACGCCCCCCTCGGGCCACCGGTAGGCAAACCAGAATCGCAGGTAATAGACCATCACCAAACCGCTCCCCGCCAGCCATGCCCCGTTGTGGGCGAACATCACCAGCGGCAGGGCCCACGTCCAGTACCACGGGTTCTGCGTCGGCGAAAGAAGCCAGAACCAGGCCAGGCTGAGAAACGCCGCCCGGAGCCACGCCGCCGGGTCGGCCGCCCGCCTCGCTCGCCAGACAACGCCGGCGACGATGGCCGCCGTGGCGGCCAGGGCCAGCAACCGGGCAACCAGAAAGGCCGCCTCCATTTGGCCCGTTTGCAGCCATCGGCAAGCCGCCCGCAAGACCCCCGACCTCCACGCCTCGGGTACGATCGAAAACCACGGCTGCGGTCCGTTGGCCGCATCCGCCCATGGTTTGAGGTTCTCGACCGCCAGCATGAACAAGAAGTCGTTCATTTCCCAGTGGCGCAGGAAAGCCTTCAGCCCGCCGCTTGGGTCCTGGGGCGCCATGCCTGCCGCGGCGCTTCGCTCGGCCACGGCAAAGCCATCCTCATCCGCGACCACGGTGCCTTGGTTTTTGCTGGAGGGCGTCTCCGGCGGCGGAAGCATTGGCCAGAGGGCCGCGCCCGCTGTGGCCGCGCCGGCCAGGCTGGCGGCCAACGCCCATCGCCAACCGGCCGATCGCACCCACACGGCCAAAAGTACCGGAGCAAGCACCACCGGATACAACTTCGCGCCAACGCCCAAAGCCAGCAGCACGGAAGAGACCACCGCCGCGGTTCCCCTGGCGGCTCGCCAGCCAGGCACCCCGCTGCCGTGCCCCCTGCCGTCCAGCGGCTTTAGCGCAAAAAACATCGCCGCCACCGTCAAAAACACCGCCCATGAATCCAAATGCCCGGTATTGGCAAACTCCTTGATGACCAGCGGGCACCACCCGTAAGCGATTGACCAGCCGATAGGCTTTCTCGCCATCCGAAGAAGCGCCACCACGACCGCCAGCGTTCCCAGGTCGAACAGCACGAACGCAGCCTTCATGGCCACGACGCGGCCAAAAATTCCCGCTCCGCGCGGTGTGGCGTAGGCGACTGCCGCAAATACGGCTTGGCTCACCGGAGGATAGATCGTCGGCAACTCGCCGTAGTGCACCCGCGAAAGAATCGTAGCTAGGCGTTCGTCGCTCTCCCGCAATCGGACCAACAGGCGCAGCGGCTCGGCAATCCCCGCCTGGGGCGACGCCGACCGCACCTGCGCCGGGCTGTAGCGGTACGGGCTTACGCCTGCAAGCGTGACATTTCCGTCCCAGATGTAGCGGTAGATGTCGATTTCCAAAATCGGCCAGGAAAAGAGCGACACGGCGCGGAACACCACACTTCCCAGCACAATGGCCCCCAGCAAGCGGTGGTCCTGCCGGACCCGCAAGGCCGCGAACACCGCCATTAGGTGCAGGGCGTACGCGCATGCCAAAAGCGCAATCGCCGCGAGAATGGGTTGCTGGCCGGCCGGTATTTCCGGCGCGAACTGAAAACTAAGCGCCGCCAGCGCGGCATACACTCCCGCCAGTGCAAGCCCCAGCGCGGCCAGCACCGCGAGCCCCAACACGGAACCGCCCGGTCGCTTGCCGCCCGTTTTTCTGAAAATCATTGCGAATCGTCCGCCGTGGACTTCGACCCGGCCGGGGCAACCCCCGCAAACGCGTATTTGGCGATCGTGTACAAGATCTTGGCCCCCGCTTTGAGCGAGCCGAACACCGTGCCGCTGATCTTGCTGCGTCCAACGCGGCGGCGGTACGGGACCGGCACCTCGAGCGTACGCAGGCCCGCCCGGGCTGCCTTGATCTGCATCTCGATCGTCCACCCGAAGCCGCGGTCGGCCATGCCAAGACGCCGCAGCGCCTTGTACTCCACGGCCCGAAAAGGCCCCAGGTCCGTATAGCGGGCCCCGAAAAACCAGCGCAACAAAACGCACGCCGCCCGGTTTCCAAGTACGCTATGGAAAGGCATAGCCCCCGGCTCCCGCTTGCCCTGGAGCCGGGAACCCAGCACAAAGCTCGCGCGCCCGCCGAGAATGGGCTCGACCAGCGCCGGCAGCACCGCCGGATGATCGCTGTAGTCGGCATCGAGGAAAACGACCACCTCCGGTGGCGGCTCGCCGGCCGCTATCAGCTCGTCGATCGCCGCCAGTCCGCGCAGGCATGCCGCTCCGTAACCCCGCTGGGGCTCGTGGACCACCGTCGCTCCATGGGCAAACGCCACAGCCGCGGTCCGGTCCGCCGAATGGTTGTTGACAACGATGACCCTCTGGACGGGCGGCAGCTCGCCCAGTACCAAAGGGAGCGATGCCTCCTCGTTCAGGGCGGGAATGACAACCGTGACCCGAGCTAGCTGCGCGGTATCAAGCTTCCCCCGGCCGCAGGCCAATTGAGCGGGCTGCTTCATCGGGTTGGCTCCCTGACCTGTAGGGCATGCCCAGCGTGCAACGGCCCGAGGCCGCCTTTGAAGCAGCCGGCCTGGAAAAAGGCCGCTTTTCGTATCGCCCTTCCGGCGCGCCGCGGCGACGATGCCCACGCCATCTCGCACCTTCCGGCGCAACTCGGCGGCAGGCCCGCTGGCCCACCCCCACTCCGCTGACGGAGCTCTCCCGCAAATTCTTACAGCTATCTACGGTAACCCATCCGGGACCCGCCCCTGCACCTTTGCTTCCGGCCATCATGCGCTACTGTACGCGTGTCACCCCGCCGCGCCCCGAAGGCGCACCCCGGTACTCTTGACGGGCACGCAGCGGCCACCCCCAACCGAAACCTCTACTCGGCCGAGACCGGCCCCCGCAGTAATGCCGCCATGAACCCGCAATATCGCCTTGGCCCCTTGGCCTGCGCCGCGTAACCCGCACTTATGTCCTGCGTCCGTCAGGATGGGAAGCCTGGGAGAGATGGGAAAGACCGGCCTCGCCACCCCTGGCGAATTGGCATTGCCGGAGATGATTTGTTTGGGTATTAGAGCGCCATAATGCGCGCTCGCTGGGTCGGGCTATACTCCGAACAATGGCCAGCGGTCTCGTCCCTGGGAGTCCCGGATGCCGACTCGCAGTTTGCCTCGAACAACGCACGGCGTCGCCTATGGCCCAGCCGCCCGGCTAGTGCTGGTTAGGCTGGCCTTGTTGGTGGCAGGCCTGGGCTGGCTGGTCGCCGCCAGCCCCGCGCAGGTGTCGGCAGAGGGGCTGGCCGCTGAGGCAACCGGGCCGGGGCGCTTGCGGGTTCTGTCGGTCCCTAACCAGCCGCTAGCCGCAGTCCCGGACCCCGCCAAACCGGCCGCCGCAGCACGGCCATCCTCAGCATCTCCGATCCGAGTGACGACCGGCCTGGAGCCGGATTTCGGTGCCCGATCGCAAGAATCGCCGGAAGAAAGCCGTAGCCCACACCCGCTTGAAGCCATAGCCGGCCCCGACGATGATGCGCCCATGCCGATTGCCGAGGCCGGGCCACGCCCAGACCCCAGCGATTGCGGCTGCGGTGCCTTTCCGGAGGTCTGCGAGCCGCTTGCCGACGAAGGCGCTTGGCCTGGCCCTTGCGGCGACGGGCCCGAATGTCTGCCTGCCTCGTGGCCGTTGACTGGCCTATGGCTTCGCGCCGAGTACCTGATGTGGTGGACCAAGGGAAGCGATATTCCGGCCCTGGTCACCACCAGCCCAGTGGGGACCTCGCCGGAACTTTCTGGGGTGCTGGGCGAACCGGGGACCGCGACGCTGCTGGGCGATGATGCCGTTACCGGCGGCCTCCGGTCGGGCGGCCGATTTGGCTTCGGATACTGGACATCGCCCTGCCAGTGCCTTGGCATCGAGGCCAACTACCTGTTCCTCGGGACGGGCACTACCCGCTATCGCGCCGACAGTGGCGCAGTGGCGATCCTCGCCCGGCCGTATTTCGACACGGCCCTGGGTGCGCAAAGCGCGCTATTGGTGGCTCACCCCGATTTCCTTGCAGGCTCGGCGGCAGTGGATGCGATCAGCGACTTCCAGGCGGCCGAGGTCCTCTTGCGCCGGGCGTTTTTCCAGCGATACGACGATCGGCTGGAGTTTCTCGCCGGCTACCGCTTTGCCCGGCTCGACGATGAGCT
>JBBIQF010000235.1:0-1236 GCA_037442445.1 Planctomycetaceae bacterium | reverse complement strand
CATCCATCAGTTTTCCCAGTGGACGCAGCCACAAGGCATCATTCCGGCAGGAACCACCAAAGACATCGCCGATTTTTTCGACACGACCAATCAGTTCCACGGTGGCCAGTTCGGCTTTGCCTACCTGCGGCGGTCGGGGCCATGGTCTTTGCACCTGCTGGCCAAGATGGCGGTGGGCAACACGCGCTCGCGCGTGCGAATCGACGGCCGAACGCTGACTACCCTGCCCGACGGCCCATCGGCGAGCTTCGAGGGCGGGCTGCTAGCCCAGGCCACCAACATCGGCACCTATCAGCAAGACCATTTCTCCATAGTCCCCGAACTGGGCGTGACGCTTGGCTACGAGATCACCCGCCGCCTCCGCGCCACCTTCGGCTACACGTTCCTGTATTGGAGCCGAGTCGCGCGGCCGGCCAACCAAATCGACACAAGCGTCTCGCAATTCCCGCCCGAAGACCCGGCTGGGGACAGACGGCCGACTTTCGACTTCAGAACAAGCGGTTTCTGGGCCCAGGGGATGAACCTGGGCTTCGAATACCGCTTCTGAAGCTCTGAGCTCTGAAGCTGTGAGGGCCACGTAAGCAACAAGGCCAATCAAACGGTCAACCAATCCCCCTCGGTCTCGAGCACGTAGTCCAGAGGATCCTTTCGCTTCAGAGTGTCCCGACCGCCGGCACCGAAAATAACCCGCACTCGTGCCATGTTCGAGACTTCGTTGGCATAGAAGTAGGCCGCAAGACGTGCGTAGTCCTTCTCCGCTTGAAGCAGGTCCTTGGCCGGCGAGTCGCGCAGCACCGCCTCGTCACCGCCAGTGCCGCCAATAGCGGTGATGTTCTCGGTACCATACACGTTCACCTTATACCCGTCTCCCTGGACCGTGGCCGACATCGGCTGCAATTCGACCAACTGCTTTGCTGGCCCGCCATTGAGTTTGGCAGAATCGCTCCCGAGACCGCCGTCAAAGACCACGGTCTCGATTGCACCAGCGTCGAACTGGTGCCTCTCGCCATTGAGAACAACCGTGTGCCTCGTAGTTCCGGGGCTGAACTCGAAGGTGTCGTTGCCGTTGGTGCCGCGGACGGTGACCGTGTTGCCCTGCTGGAAAACCTGCTGGGCCACCCCCGGTGGAGCAGCGTCAGCCGTGTTACCGGCGTTCTTCTCAGCGTCGGCGATGATTCTGCGAATGACCGCACGCCACTGTTCCGAGCCGACGGGATACGTCGAAGTGGCCAGCAA
>JBBIQF010000234.1:0-9613 GCA_037442445.1 Planctomycetaceae bacterium | reverse complement strand
GATCGGCAGCGGCCGCAACGCCGACCCCGCCACCGGGCAGTGGCGCGAGCCGCAGGTGTCGCTCTTCGACGTGCGCGATCCGAAAGAGCCGGTGCTTCTGGACCGCTACACCGTCGATGTCGGCCCCTGGGGCTGGTCCGAAGCGTTCAGCGATCATCATGCGGTGAGCTACTTCCCGGACCAGCGGGTGTTGACGCTGACCGTAACCTCGGCGGGCTGGTGGCTCCCCGGCCCCGACCACTGCTATCTGCCCCCCAAGACCCAGTTGCTGGTCTTCCGCATCGACGTGGCTTCGGCAGGCGACCCGGATGATCCCGGCGTGGGCAGCGGGGAGACCACGCCATCGGGCGGGAAGATCGAACTGTTGGGCACCATCGAACACGACCAGCCCGTCCGCCGCACGGTGCGGATCGAGGATTATCTGTACGCCGTTTCGCAGGACACGCTGTCGGTCCACGAGCTTCTGAAGCCCGAGAAGGAGATCCTGCGCCTGTATTTCGGCAAGCGCCTGGCAGACTTGGGGCCTGTGGAATGGCGCGAGGTGGCCGATGCGGTGGTCGAACCGGGCGACCCCTGGTACACGTTCGAGGCGGTCCGCGACGGGCTGGTGACGGTGGAGGTGGCATCGCCGGCCGGGCCGGACCGCGTGCGCCTGACCTTGTACGACGAACAACTGCGGCCGCTGGCCGACTCCACACCCGCCGCTGGCATCCAGCGGATCGATTGGTCCGGCCAGGCGGGCAAACGCTATTATGTGCGGGTCAGCCGATTCGATACTTCGGATCCTAGCAACGAGAGTTTCACCCTGCGGGTAGCCAACCGGGTGCAGCGATCGGACAACCTGTGGACGGTGTTTGGCGCGTTGGGCGACCGGCTGGAACTCCGCCTGGACCGCGGGCAACTGACGCTCAACGGGCTGAGCTATGCGTTGCCGCCGGAGCTAACGCAGCTCGACCTCCGCGGTGCCGCCCAGGGGGCCACAGCCGTGGTCCGTGGGCTGGCCGAGGGGCATACGGTGACCCTGCGCCCCGGTGAGGTCGCGGTGCAAGCGGGCCCGCTGGCGGTCCGGCTGCGGGATTGGGCCGAAGCCACCGTCGAGGCCGCCGCAAGCACCACCGCCCAGGTGTTCGCCGATGCCGCCGTGCCGGGCCGCATCTCCCTGTTTCCCTCCGGCGCGGTGTGGACCGATGGCTCGGTGAAAAACGTCGTCCGCTTCGCCAGCACCCTGCTGGTGCACGGCGCACCGGGCCAGGCCGTGGACGTTTACGGCAGTAATGGCGACGACGTGCTAGAAGTCCATGCCGGCTGGCTGGAACTTACCCGGCCAGGGTATACAGCCCGCCTGGAAAGCTTCGGTACGGTGGTGGTGCACGCCAATCAAGGCGGCTTCGATACGGCCCGGCTGGCCGGCTCGGCGGGTGCCGACTATTACGTGGGCCAGCCCGGTTGGGCTATCCTGGGCGGAGCGGGCTACTCGGTCACGCTGGAAGGTTTCGAGAGCGTGGAGGTCGAAGGGGGCGGTGGCCAGGATGCCGCCTGGCTGTTCGACACCCCGGCCGATGACCTCCTCTCGGTCGAGCCGGGCACTGCGGTGCTGGCCGGCGGCGGCTGGAGCCATCGCATCGAGGGTTTCGCCCGGGTGGAGGCGCGGGCGTCGGCCGGCGGTAGCGACACGGCCCAATGGCGCCTGGCCGCCGATCAGCTCTTCGAGTCGTTCGCTCACTTCGTTCGCGTGCGCGGCGGGGGCGAAACGCTGGCCTTCGGCTTCGAGGAGGTGCAGGCCCAGGGCAGCCCTTCCGGCTCGGGGGCCCGGCTGTTCGACTCGCCCGGCGACGACCGGCTGGAGGCAGCCGGCCGGCTCGCCACGCTGACTTATCCCGACCATCTGGTCCAAGCGGCCGACTTCGCCTGGGTACAGGCCCAATCGATGCGCGGCGGCACCGACCGCAAACGGCAGGAAGCCGTGGACATGGCGCTCGAGTTGCTCGGCCAGTGGCTGGACGAATAACCCGCCGGGCGCAACGCCCCGCCGAGCGCTCAGGGGGTTCCGGATCGCCTTCCGGCCCCACGTGGCGTGGCCGCCAGCGGGGCCTCTTTGCCCGCTCAGCTTTACTCGCCGCTTTCCGCGATTGGCGGCGTGGCTCAGCTCAGGTCGGGCACCACATAGGGCGGCCGGTAGGTCCCCCGGACCAGTTCGTTGGCCTTGGGGTGGTTCTTGATGCACTCGTTCTCCGAGTCGCACTCGAGCCATTGGCCGAGCACGGCCGTGTTGGGGTCGATCTCGTGCGCCTTGAGGTGTTCGAGGAAGCGGTCGTACATGGCCACGAACTCGCCGGTCCCGTCGATGCGCTTGCGGGCCTCTTCCACCGTGGCAGGCGCACCGACGCGGTAAGAGATGTTGCCCACGTGGCAGATGCGCGTGGAGAGGTGGCCTACCAGCACGTCGGCCTTGAGGACCTCGCGATTGCCTGCCCGGACCGCGCGGATGAAGTTCTCGAAGTGGTCTTCGCCCGGCCCGGTGATGGTGGTCATCAGCTTGCCCTTGGTGTCGTACACCTTGCCGCTGTACAGGTCCACCCAGCCCCCCTCGCAATCGACCACCACGCCCACCCGGATTCCGCGGAAAGTGGGCACCTCGTTGGAGCCTTTGGCCTTGCGGAGGTTGTGGACCTCGTACAGCACGGGGGCCTCGGGGAAATCGTAGTAGATGATCTGGGTGTTGGGCACGTCGCAGGCGTCGTTGAACAGGAACCGGCCGCCGATGCTGATCGCCCGCCGGGGCAGGTCGGGGATATCGCCCAGCACCAGGCGCGCCATGTCGATCTCGTGGATGCCCTGGTTGCACGACTCGCCGTCGCCGTAGCGCCAGTCGAAGCTGCAATCGTACTGGAGCCGATCGCGATAGACGGGCGCCTTGGGGGCCGGGCCGCACCACAGGTCGTAGTCGATCCACTCGGGGATTTCCAACGGTTTGTCGCGCTTGCCGCACGAGGTCCGCGGCTTGTTGGCAAACGCGGTGATGTACTTGATCTTGCCCAGGTTGCCTGCCCGGATCCACGCGGCGGCTGCCCGCTGGGTCCCCGCCGACCGGTTCTGCGTGCCGCACTGCACCAGGCGGTTGTACTTCCGGGCCGCGTTGACCATCTGCCGCCCCTCCCAGATGAAATGCGAGAGCGGCTTTTCGACATACACGTGCTTGCCGGCCTGGCACGCCCAGATGGTGCTCAAGGCGTGCCAGTAGTTCATCGTGGCGTTGCCGATCACGTCGATCTCGGCGATGTCGAACACCTTGCGCATGTCCTGGAACCAGCGCACGGTAAGGCCGTAGCGCTTCTTGATGGTCTCGGCCGCGGCCTCGGCGCGGCGGAGGTCGGGGTCGGCCACGGCCAGCACCCGCACCCCCTTCTGGTGCTGAAACCCCGGCACGTGTGCACCCAAACCCCGGATCCCCAATCCCACCACCCCCACGGTGATCTCGTCATTGGCCCCCAGCACCCGCGACGAAGCCACCATGGGCACGCTCCAGGCCGCCCCGCAGGCGGCCGCCCCTTGCAAAAAAGCTCGGCGAGAAAACGCGGGCATGGTCGCAGCTCCTTATCGAAACCCCCTGGCTGGGATGGCTTACACCGCTGGCCGTTGCACAGCACCACCGGCCATGGTAGCCGGGCCGCTCGATCGCCGTCAACGCGCCGCGGCATGGGCGGCCTGGAGGGACGCGCTCCGTCGCGTCCGCCGCGTCCACCGTATTCGCCGTGTCGTGCCTGGAGGGACGCGCTCCGTCGCGTCCGCGGTATTGGCAATCCCATTCCCGGCCACGACGGCGCGTGGCCCTCCAACGCAAGGTGGCCCTCCGACCGAGGATGGCCTCTGGAGGCATGGCGGCGTCGATCCATGCCTGGCACGCACGCGCTTAGAAATTCCCCCGCGGGCCCCTGCCGTGCCGCCGACCGCCCCCGCTGCAAGCAACCTAAGGCCGCGCTGTCACCCCCCAGCGGCCTGCGAGACCGTCTCGGGATAGATCACCAGTTCCACCCGGTTGTTCCGCTGCTTGCCCGCGGGCGTGGCGTTGGAAAAGATGGGGTGATTGGCCCCATGGCCGACCACAAACAATTGGTTGGCGGGTACCCGGGCGTGGGTGACCAGCAGGTCGTACACCACCAGGGCCCGGGCCACCGAAAGCTGGTGGTTGTTGCGGTATTGCGCATTGGACACCGGATCCGAATCCGTGTGCCCTTCGATCCCCAGGATCTGCTGGGGGTAAGTGCGAAGGATCTCGGCCATCGCGGTGGCGATGATCTGCGAGGCGCCGGGCAGCAGCCGGGCCGAGCCCGCCTCGAACAAGCGGTGCGCGGGCAGCTCCACGCGCACGACATCGCCGTCGCGGCGGACATAGACATCGGGCAGGTTGATGGCCGGCAGCGTTTGCAGCAGGCTGTTGTTGGGCGTGATGGGGATCCCGCCTTGGCGCTGGAGCGAGGCGGTCATCGCCTGGATCTTCTGCTCGGTGGCTTTCTTTTCGTCCCGCAGCCGGGCCAGTTGCGCGGTGGTGCTGGCCAATTGGTCGCGGAGCACCGCGATCTGGTCCTCCAGGAGCTTGTTCTGCTGGCGGACCTGGGCCAAAAGGGCCGCTTGCTCCTGGTTGTCGCGGTCCAGGGCGGCCACGCGGTTTTGCAGTTCCTCTTTCTGCCGGGCCAGGGCCAATTGATCCTGCCGAAGGCGATCGTTCTGCCCTTTGAGCACCAGGGCGTTCTCGGCGCAGCCCGCCAGCGCCACTCCAAGCAGAATCACCCATCCCCACCGGGCGAATCGGCGCATGGCAACGAACTCCGGGCCGCATCGGCCGAGCCGGCACTGGAAGAAGCGGCGAATCCTAGCAAGGCTTCGGGGGGGTGGCAAGGCCACTTGCCGTAGAACCGCTTGATGAAATGCCGGGACCATCGCGACGGGCAGTGCGGCTCCCAGCCGCAGCGGAACATCACCCGATCCGAAATCCGCCAACTAGCCACGTTGCACAACAGGGCGTCGCTGCCTTTCAGCCGGGCCACCTCGTCCAGCACCGCCAAGGCCCGGCGCACCGTGGCGATCGAGGTGTCGCGGAACGACAGCAAGTAGATGAGTACCAAGAAGTTGGGAAATCGCCGCGGCTGGTTGTAGTACACCAGGCAGCGGTCGCCCGGCCGGAGCCGATGGCTCCACTGCCCAAGCGTCCAGACCTCCCACGCCGAGACCAGCTTGGGCACCGGTCGCAGATGGATGGCCGCCAGCCTCCCCTGGCGGCAGTCGATCACCCCGTACCGCCCGTCGCGGATGGCCTCGGCGCCGGACTGCCAGTCGGTGATGGACGCAAACCACCAGCCCATGCGCAAGCCTAGCACGGGCTTGCGCCGCGGCCAAAGCGGGCTGCATGGGCCGACAAACCGCCTCCCGGCCAGCCCATCGCGGCGCTGCCCGGACCCGCCGTTGTGCCCGAAAGGACGTGAGGATGCGGCGCGTGCCGACAGCGCGGTCCCCGCTGGTGGGGTGCTAGCGATAGCCGCCCGACGGCATCGGCCCGTAGCCCGTCCGGGTGGTACGCTGGCCCTGGTAGCCCGTGCGGTGAGCCCGGCCGGCATCGTACCCGTCTTGCGACGCCCCGGCCGCATGGTAGGTGGCCTTCTGGGCCCGGGTAGCGGTGTAGCCCGCGGCGTTCGGACCAGGCCGGAGGCTGCGAGCAGCGCTGGCTGAACCCGCCCGGCTCTTCCGCCCCCAGCCCAAAAAGTCCAATAGGCCCCCCTTGGCGATCGAAGGCGCGAGCATCGCGCCGGCCAGCACGAACACTATGGCCCATCGGGACTTGCGCATCGCAGCCGCTCCATCCTGGAACAAGACTCCCGCAGTGGCAGGCGCCAAGGCCTTGCCCGACTGCGAAAACAGCGGCACAGTCTATAGGCTTGCTGCTGCGGGGGGAAGATCGGCTGGGCGGTTTTCCGCAATTGCCGCAACGGGGCCGACGTCAGTGCGTGCCGCACTGGGTGGCGAACTCGAGACTGGCCTCGACCAGCACCGTGAGGTTCTCGGGCGGCACCCGCGGCGAGACGGAACAGGCGCTCGAAAGGATATACCCCCCGCCGGGGCTGCCCACCGATAGCCGCCACAGGGCATCCTGCCGGACCTCCTCCCGCGACTTTTTCAGTAACGTGTTCACCGGGTCGATATTGCCCTTGAAGAATACGCGGTGCCCCACCCGCCGTTTGGCATCGGCCAGGTCCACGCTCCCCAAGGGGGGCGGATCCAAGGTGTCGATGCCATCGGTGCCTGTATCGGCCAAGAGTTCCAGCCGGTCGCCGATATCGCCGCAAGTGTGGGTGTACACCGGGACCCCGGCCGTGTGGATCCGCCGCACCACCTCGGCCTCGTATGGCAAGACGAACTCGGCGTACTGGCGGGTCGAGATGAACCCCCCGCCCGCAAACGCCGAGGAGATCAGCACCGCGTCCGCCCCATGCTGGGCCAGGCGCACCCCAAGGTCGGCGGTTCCTTCCGTATAAGCGGCCAGGATCGCTTTGCACTTGGCCGGCTCGTCCAGAAGGTACATGAGCGCCTGCTCGTAGCCGAAAAGCTCCATCAGTTGCGTGAAGGGCGAAAAGACCTCGCCGTGTACCGAAACGTCTTCGCCCGCCTGCTGGCGGACCAGCTCGATGGTGCGGAACATGTACGGCGGCCACCAGGACGACCGCTCGGCCCGATAGGGCTCCAGCCCGAAATAGTACGGGTACTTCAGCCCGCCCAGGTCGTGCGGGTCGTCGTAGTACAGCGCGTCGGGATCCACCTGCTCGATGGTCGGCCGGTGCCGGCCCCCGGCAGGGAAGTGGTGCACGTTGTCGTCGGCCGGGCAGCGGGCGATGTCCCCGTTGCGGAAGAACACGGTCTGGCTGCCGTCGGCGGAAGATTCGATGCGGTCGACGTAGCGCATCCAGTCCGGGTCGCGGCCGGGGAGGTTCACCAGGATGCCGTCAAGCCCGTAGCGCCGCTGGAGCATCACCAGCGCCCGGGCAAACCCCTCGCTGGTGAACCACAGCTCGGCCGGCGGCACGCCCGTGTGCAAGAGATAATGGCCAATGGCCAACTGGCACATCACCGGCACGCGGTCGACGGGTTCGTGCCGCATAGCCCGGCGGATTCTTTCCCGGCCCGTCATGGCAGGCGCCAATCGCGAAGGTCGAAAGTCAAATGTCGAAGGCCGAATGCCGAATGTCGAAAACCAAATGCCGAATGGCCAAGGCCCAAGGCCGGCCGGGCCGAGCGATAATCTGCAAGGGGCTGTTCCCGGCGTTGCACTCGGCCCGATCAGACGAACTTGGTTTGGCCGGGCATGGCAATCGGATAGCGGCCGTCCGGGCCGGGCAGCACCGGCGGATCCGCCTCGAAACTGTACTTGGCCGGGGCCAGCACCTGCTTCGAGTTGATCGCCTCGTCCCAGGTGAGCAGCTTGCCGGTGTAATCGACCATGCGGCCCAGGATGGCCAGCATGGTGCTGCGGGCCATGTACACCCCGTTGTTGATCGGCTTGCCGCTGCGGATCGCGCGGAACAGGGCCTGGTGCTCCAGGTCGTACATGTTGCCCCCTTCGCCCTGGAACTTCCACACCACCTTGCCCGAAAGGTCTTCGATCTGGTGCTTCAGCACGTTGCACCGCCCCTTGGTGCCGATGATGATGTCCGACACATCGCTGTAGCAGCCGGCCTGTTGGCGGCAATAGGCCCACACCCGCACGCCATTGGCGTATTCATACACCACGGCGTGGTGGTCGTAGATGTCGCCGAACCTCTTGTCGGTGCGGACCTGCCGGCCGCCCAGGCCCCAGGCCCTGGCCGGCGGCTCGTCGTGCATGGCCCACAGGGCCTTGTCCAGGCTGTGCACATGCTGCTCGACGTTGAAGTCGCCCGACAGCCACGTGAAGTAGTACCAGTTGCGCATCTGGAACTCCATCTCGGTCCATTGGGGCTGGCGCGGGCGCTCCCAGAGGAAGCCGGTCAGATAGGTCTCCTGGATGCCCACCACGTCGCCGATGGCCCCATCGAGCACCCGGGCCATGGTCTCGCGCACCCCATTGTGATAGCGCCAGCACAGGCCCGAGACCACGCTGAGCCCCTTTTGCTCGGCCAGCTTGCAGGTTTCCAAGACCGAGCGCACGCCGGGGGCATCGACGGCCACCGGTTTCTCGCAGAAGACGTGTTTGCCGGCCTCGATAGCTGCCTTGAGGTGCCGCGGCCGGAAGTGCGGCGGCTCGGCCAACAGCACCACATCGACCCCGCTTTGGATGAGTTTCTGATAGGCGTCGAAGCCGCTGAACCGCCGCTCAGGGGGGACGTCCACGCGGTCTTTATATTGGCCTTGAAGCACCTTGAGGGTGTGCTCGACCTTTTCGGGGAACACGTCGGCCAGGGCGGTCAGGCGGGCCTGGGGATCGGCCGTCAACGCATTGGCCGCCGCCCCCGTACCCCGGCCGCCGCAGCCGATAAGCCCCACCCGCAGCACGTCGCTTCCGGCAGCGTGCACGCTGCGGCTGAGAGCCAGACCTGCCGTGCCCGCAGCAACGCCGGCAGAAACCTTCAAGAAATCGCGGCGGGACGTCGCACGTCGGGGCAGAATGCTTCGAGCCATGAGGTACTTCTCCACAGGTCCAGCGGCGCATGGCCCCCGCCTTCTGCGGCCAGCGGGCCAGGCCTGCGGCCCATCATATCGCCGCCAAGCCGGCCAAACAAGGCGCTCGCCCATCCGCTTGGACGATCCCGGGCCGCACCCCTCGGGGGGCCTCGTTGCGGCAGCAAGGCCCGCCCCTTACAATGACAGTGGTGGCACGATCGGGGTGGTCTCTACCGGAGTTCAACGCAATCCGATGAGCCAGTTGCACGAAGAGTGCGGGGTGGCCGCCATCTATCACCTGCCCCATCATGGGGTCAGCCCCCTGGCTCCCGAGGGCGACCCCTCCCAAGTGGCACGCCTCTTGCCACGCCTGTTGTTGGACCTCCAGAATCGCGGCCAACTGGCCGCGGGCATGACCACCTACTTGCCCGGCCGCAACCAACTGATCGACACCTACAAGGACGTGGGCACGGTAGCCGAGGTGTTCCGCCTGAACCACCGGGGCAAGTACGAAAGCCTGATGCGGGAGTATGCCGGCGTGGCCGGCATCGGGCATGTCCGCTACGCCACCTGCGGGGCCGACGACCGCAGTTACGCCCAGCCCTTCGAGCGGCACCACATCAAGAAGCACAAGTGGTTCAGTTTCGCGTTCAACGGGCAGTTGGCGAACTATCCGGAGCTTCGGGCAGAGCTGCTGCAGAACCCCGACAACCACCTGGCCCGCGAGACCGATACCGAGATCATCATGCACACGATCAGCACGGCGCTGGCGGGCGAGGACCGGCCCCCGCTGATCAACGTGTGCCGCCAACTCGCCGCCCGCTTCGACGGCGCCTATAGCCTGGTGTACCTCGATGCCCTGGGCGATATGATGGTGGTCCGCGACCCCCTGGGCATCAAGCCCCTGAGTTACGCCGTCGAGGGGCCGTTGTTCGCGGCAGCCAGCGAAAGCGTCGCCCTGGTGAACCTGGGATTCGCCCCCGAAAAC
>JBBIQF010000233.1:0-9639 GCA_037442445.1 Planctomycetaceae bacterium | reverse complement strand
GGCCGTACCGGCAAGTTCTGGGGCTTCGAGCATTACGGCGTGGTGCCGGACCTGATCTGCTGCGGCAAGGGCATCTCCAGCGGCCTGCCGATTTCGGCGGTGATTGGCCGGCCCGAAGTCATGGACCTCTACCCGCCCGGCTCGATGACCTCCACCCATACCGGCAACCCGGTGTGTGCGGCGGCCGTGCTGGCCAATCTCCAGGTGATCGCCGAAGAGCGCCTGGTGGAGCACGCCCAGCGGATGGGCGAGATCTTGCAGCCCGAATTGGACCGCATCCGCCAGCGCTTCGCCGCGTACATTGGGGCGCGGCACGGCAAGGGCATGGTGGCCTCGCTGCACGTGGTCAAGCCCGGGGGCATCGAGCCCAACCCGGAACTGGCCACCGAAATCGTCCGCCGGGCGATGGAAAAAGGGCTCTTGATGTTCGCGCCGGTGGGCTACGCCGGGGCCTCGGTCAAGATCGCACCGCCGTTGGTGATGGGAGAAGAGCCCCTTCGGGAATGCATCGCCGTATTGGAAGAAGCCATCGAGGAGGCCGTCGCATGAGTACCGAACCGCTTGAGGTCCTGATCATCGGCGGGGGCATGATCACGCACGATCAGATCTTGCCGTCACTGTACCATCTCCAGCGCCTGGGCGTGGTGGGGACGATCACGGTCTGCGCGCTCAATTCGCTGCCGCTCCGCATGTTGGCGGAGTCGGAAAGCCTGCGGGCCGCCTTTGCCGGGCAGAGCTTCCGCCCCCTGCCCCCGTTGGACGAGCCGCCCGAGCATGTCGATGCCGAGCGCTACCGCCGGGCGCTAGTGGAGATGGCGCCCGAGCAACTGGTGGTCGTGGCCGTGCCCGATCACGTGCATTACCCGGTCATCCGAGCGGCCCTGGAGTGCCGGCAGCACGTCATCGCCGTCAAGCCGCTGGTACAGCGGTACGCGCAGGCCGTGGAGATCGAAGCGCTGGCCCGCCACCACGGGCTATTCGTGGGCGTGGAGTACCACAAGCGATTCGACCGCCGGGCCCTGGATGCGCGGGGGCTGTACCGGCAGGGGCGGTTCGGCGAGTTCCGCTGCGGCGAAGCCAAGCTTATCGAGCCGTACTACTACCGCCGCTCGAACTTCCAGAACTGGTTCACCAAGGAAAATAGCGACCCATTCACTTACGTGGGCTGCCATTACGTGGACCTGGTGTACTTCATCACCGGCCTGCGGCCCGTGGAAGTGGCGGTCCGCGGCGTCGAGGGGAGGTTTCCCAACGGGAACATCGGCTACATGTGGACGGCCGCGCAGGTGGTCTGGGAGAACGGGGCCATTCTGAGCGTGGTCAACGGGCTGGGCTATCCGGACGAGGGGGCCGGCTCGAACGACCAGGGCCTCTGCCTGTTCTGCGAAGGGGCGGACGTCGGGGCCTTGCTCCGCCACGACGATCAATTCCGCGGCGTAAGCCACAGCTATGTGGACCGGCGTGCCGGGGCCGTGTTCCGCTTCGTCAGCCCCGACTATTTCCGGCTGGTTCCGTGGGAAGGCCCCGGCCTGCGCCCGGTGGGCTACGGCTACGATTCGATCGAGGCGCTGGTGCAGGCAGTGCTTCGGGTCAAGGCGGCCGGCCAGGGGCTGCCGGACGACCAGGCCTTGGCACGGCGGCAGGCTGTACTGGAGGAGATCGATCGCCGGGGGATTTTGGCGACGCCGGCCAATAGCGCAATCAACGAGCTGGTGACCGAGGCGGCGAGGCGGTCGCTGGCCGAGGCCGGCCGCCGCGTGCCCATCGAATACCCGCCGCGCCCGTAAGCCGCGGCGCAGCTAAGCCGGCGTCCCTAAGCCGGTGTGCAAGAAGCCGCCGCGCCCGTAAGCCGCGGCGCCGGTAAACCGCCGTGCCAGCGCCGCCTGGCCTTTGGTCCTAAGTTGGCCCACGCCCGGGCGTTCACAAACCGCCA
This sequence comes from Planctomycetaceae bacterium, assembly GCA_037442445.1. Lineage (GTDB taxonomy): Bacteria > Planctomycetota > Planctomycetia > Pirellulales > Thermoguttaceae > JANLFZ01. The sequence continues at coordinate 7,706 of JBBIQF010000233.1, read as the reverse complement.
GACTAGCCGATGGGGTGCCCGTCGGGTACACTACGCATAACGATTCGGGGGCATGGGGGCCGCGGCCAAGCGGCCGCTTTGTGGGCGCTTCAGGCGCCGCGCACTGCCGGGGCAGGATCAGGCCTGGACCAGACGAACCCTTGCCACACGTCCGTTTGGTGCTATGCCGGCAAATCTGACACCCTCGTACCTCAAGGCCGAGGAGGAATACCGTCGGGCCACCACCCTGGAGGAAGAGTTGAAATGCCTCCAGGTAATGCTCCAGGAGATCCCCAAACACAAGGGGACCGACAAGCTCCAGGCCGATATCAAAGCCAAGATCGCCAAGGTGCGGCGGGAGCTTCAGGCCGAGAAGAAGTCGGGCACCAAGCGGAGCCGCGGCTTCCGCATCCCGCGCCAGGGGGCAGGGACTGCCGTCATCATCGGCGGCCCCAATGCGGGCAAGAGCCGGCTGCTGCGGGCCTACACCCGGGCGACCCCCGAGGTGGCCCCCTACCCGTTCACCACCACCGCCCCCATGCCCGGCATGATGCCCTGGCAGGATGTGTTCGTGCAGCTCATCGACACGCCGCCGGTAACCGCCGACTTCATGGAGTCCTACATGCAGGGGCTCGTGCGCGGGGCCGAGCTGGTCCTCCTCATGGTCGATCTGGGGAGCGACAACGGCATCGAGCAGTGCCAGGATGTGTACGACCGCTTCCAGAAAACCAAGACCCGCCTGGGCACCCGCTCTTATCTGGATGAGGAGGACATCGGCCTGTCGTACACGCAGACCTTCCTGGTGCCCAACAAGATCGACCTGCCCGAGGCCGCCGAGCGGCTGCAACTGCTCCGCGAGCTGTGCCCCTTCGGTTTTCCGGAATACGTGATCTCGGCCGAACACGGCATCGGATTGGAGGACCTCCGCGAGGCCATCTACCGGGCCATGAATGTGGTTCGCGTGTACTCGAAACTCCCCTCGGCCAAGGAGCCGGACCGCGATCGCCCCTTCACCTTGCGCCGGGGCAGCACCCTGTTGGACCTGGCCGGCTTGATCCACAAGGACTTCGTGCAGAAACTGAAGTTCGCCCGGGTGTGGGGTTCGGCCGTCCACGACGGCACCGTCGTCAAAGGAGACTACGTGCTGCACGACCAGGACATCGTCGAGCTGCACGTGTAGGCTTCTCGGGCGGGCTGGGGCGGGCCCTTGCTGGGTTGCTTGGGTGCCGGGACGGATTGTTTTCTGGAGACCTGTTACTTTATTTTCTGGAAACGTGTCGCTCGCACAGGTTTATTTCGGATACGCTGCATGGACGAGGCCGTTGCACGACAGCTTGCCGAGTGGGACCGCACCTTGGTCTGGCACCCCTTCACCCAGATGGCCGAGTACGAGCCGCTGATCATCGAGCGTGCCGAAGGCTGCACGCTGATCGATATCCACGGGCGGCGGTATCTGGACGGGGTGAGCAGCCTGTGGTGCAACGTGCATGGGCACCGGCATCCGCGGATCGACGAGGCCATCCGCCGGCAGCTCGAACGGGTGGCGCACGTGACCCTCTTGGGGGTCTCGAATCCGGCGACCATTCGGCTGGCCCGCCGACTGGTGGACCTGGCGCCGCCGGGGCTGAACCACGTGTTTTTCTCCGACGACGGGGCCACGGCCGTCGAAGCCGCCCTCAAAATGGCCTTCCAATACTGGCGCCAGCGCACGCCCCCGAAACCCGAAAAGAAGGTGTACGTCGCCCTGGGCGACGCCTACCACGGCGATACGCTGGGCAGCGTGAGCGTGGGCGGGGTGGAGCGTTTCCACGCCATGTTCCGGCCGCTGCTGTTCGAGACCCTCCGGCTGCCGGCGCCCAATCCCTACCGGCCGCCGCCGGGCGTCGATGCCGCGAACCTGGCCCGGCACAGCCTCCAACAGTTGGAAAAGGTGCTGGCCGAACACCACCACCGTATCGCCGCCATGGTCATCGAGCCTCGGGTGCAGGCCGCGGCCGGCATGATCGTCCATCCGCCCGGCTACCTGCGCGGCGTCCGGGAACTGACGCGGCGGTACGGGGTGTTGCTGATCGCCGACGAGGTGGCCGTGGGCATGGGGCGGACCGGCAAGATGTTCGCCTGCCAGCACGAGGACGTTTCGCCCGACTTCCTGTGCCTGGCCAAGGGCCTCACCGGCGGCTATCTGCCCCTGGCCGCCACCTTGACGACCGACCAAGTGTGGGAAGCGTTCCTGGGCAGCTATGCCGAATCGAAGACGTTTTTCCACGGCCACACGTATGCGGGCAATCCGCTGGGGGCAGCGGCGGCGCTGGCCACCCTAGAGGTGTTCGAGGAGGAACGCACGCTGGAGGGGCTTGGGCCCAAGATCGCCCGCCTGGCCGAACACCTCCAGCGGATCGCCGCTCTGGAACACGTGGGGGACGTGCGGCAATGCGGGTTGCTGGCGGGAATCGAGTTGGTCCGCGACCGGGCGACCAAGGAACCGTACCCTTGGGCCGAGAGGCGCGGCTGGCGGGTGTGCGACCACGCCCGGGCCGAAGGCGTGCTGTTGCGTCCCCTGGGCAATGTGATCGTGATCATGCCCCCGCTGGCCATCACGCTGGAAGAACTGGACCGCATCGCCGCGGCCGTCGAGCGGGGTATCGTGGCAGCCACCCGCGATTGACGCCGGCCAACCGCGGTGGGGCCGCTCCATCCTCCACCGGCCGGGGGCCTGGGGTTCCGAAGCGGCGGCACCTGCGCCCGGCCTTGCGAAACCCTATCGCGCCGGGTTTGCCGGGGCGCACCCGCCCCAAGAAGCCCTTATAATGGCACCCGGCGTGCGATTGCTTGGCCTCGGGAGCGATGCGCACGCCACCCGGCAATGGACCACGAAGGCATCACAAGGGCATAAGCGGAGAGGAGTTGCCATGCGGCCGGTTGTTCGCCTGGTGCTGGTGGTATTGCTGGTCGTGCAGGCAGTTTGTGGATTCGCCTGGCCGTGCCGGGCCGGTGTGCCGGAAGACGCGGCCAGGCTCCGCCTGGTGCCGTTTCCCAAAGAAGTCCGCCTGGAAGCGGGAACCTTCGAGCTGAAACAGCCGCTGGTGCTGGAGGTACCGGCCGACCGGGCCGCGACCTTTGCCCACTGGCTCAACGACGAGCTCCAGCGGGCCGGCTTGCCGCCCGTGCGGGTGTCGCACCGCCCAGAGCCGGGGCATGTGTTTCGGCTGCTGCCCTCGCCGGCCGACCCTGCGCAGCCGCCAGCCGTGCTGCCCCAACCGCACTGGCGTGCCAATGCCGGCCCGGAGGATTACGTGTTGACCGTCGGCCGCGAGGCCATTACGGCCCAAGCCCGCCAGGCGCCGGGCCTATTCCATGCGCTTACCACGCTGCGGCAATTGATCCGCGCCAACCGGCGCGGCACGGCCTTGCCCTGCCTGGCGATCCGCGACTGGCCGGCGCTGGGCTACCGCTGCTTCCAGGACGACATGACCCGCGGGCCCAGTTCCCGCCTGGAAACCCTCCAGTTCGAAGCCGCCCTGGGCGCCTACTTGAAGTTCAACGTGATGACCTACTACATGGAATACCAGTTCGCCTTCCGCAAGCATCCCCTGATCGGGCCGCCCAACGGGTCGCTCACCGCCGAGGAACTGCGGGCCTTGGTCGAGTACGCCCGGCCGCTCTATGTCGAGATCATGGGCAACCAGCAGTCCTTCGGCCATTTCGCCCATATCCTCAAGCACCCCCAATATGCGCATCTCCGCGAGACGGCCGACGTGCTTACCCCGGTACGCGAGGAGACCTACCGGCTTCTGGATGACCTGTACAGCGAGGTCTGCCCGGTGCTGCCGTTCGAGTTCTTCAACGTCTGTTGCGACGAGACATGGGGCCTGGGCAAGGGGCCTTCGCGCGAGTTGGCCGACAAGATCGGCGTAGGCGGGGTGTATGTACAGCACATCCGCCGGGTGTACGACCTAGTGGCCAAGAAGTATCGCAAGCGGATGATGATGTGGGGCGACATCATCCTCCAGCACCCTGAGCATCTCAAGGAGATTCCCAAGGACGTGGTGATGCTCACGTGGGGGTACAGCGACCGGCCGAGCTTCGAGGACCAGATCATCCCCTTTGCGCGCTCGGGATATGCGTTTTTCGTTTGCCCGGGGGTGAGCAACTGGAGCCGGATTTTGCCCGACTTCAACGTGGCTACGGTCAACATCCGCAGCTTCGTGCGCGACGGGGTGAAGCACGGGGCGCTGGGGATGCTCAATACCGATTGGGAGGACGACGGCGAGGCCATCAACGCGGTGAAATGGTACTGCGATGCGTGGGCGGCGGAGTGCGCGTGGAACGCCTCGGCCACGCCGCTGGAGGCCTTCAACCGCCGGGTGGGGGCGGTGCTTGTGGGCGAGCCGGGCGAGCGCCTGGGCCGGGCCATCCAGCGCCTGGCAGCCACCCACCGCATGCCCGGCATGCGCGGCATGAACAACGCCCGCTTCTGGGAAAACGACTTCCCCCCGCAGGCCAGTCCGGCCGTGGTGGAGAAACGGGCAGGCCGGCTTCTGGAAGCGGTGCGGCCGGCCATCGAGGACCTCGAAGCCTGCCGGGCCGAAGCCACCGCCAACCGCAATATCATCGAGGCCTACCTGTTCGGCGCACGCCGCATGGAGCGGATCGGCCAGCGGATGCTCGACGGGTTGGAAGCGGCCAGGCTGTATGAGCGGGCATGGCGCGCCCGGCCCGAAGAGGCGGTGGCGCTCATCCAGCGTGCCGAATCGCTGGTTTGCCGCAACCGCGATGCGCACGAGGCCCTGGGCCGGCAGTTCGCCGCCCTGTGGCTGTCGGAAAGCAAGCCCTATGCCTTGGACTGGACCATGGCCCGCTACGAGCAGGTGGCCCAGCGCTTCGACACGCTGGCCCAGCGCCTGGCACAGGCCCGCCAGGCGGCCGCGTCGGGCAAACCCTTGCCGCTGCCGGAGGATATCGGTTTGGTGGTGACCGAGACGCTGGCTCGCCGCAGCCGGCCGCGAAAAACCTCGGCCGAACCGCTAGCCCCCGAGGCCCCCTGGGCTGAACCCGCCGCCACCCACCGCCTGGGCCTGGTCGTTTCGGCGGGCCCGGCCGATCGCAGCGAACTGCCCCTCGAAGTCGAGCTGCCCTTGCCCGGCGAGTTGGCACGCCGGCCGGTGCGGGCGTTCCTCCTCCCACCCGAGGGGGCGGCGCAGGAACTGGTTGCGCAACTCGATCCCACCGATTCGCCCGAGGTCTATCGGCTGGTAACGCTCATTCCCGGGCCGGTGGCGCGTGGCAGCCAGGCCCGGCTGCACGTGTATCTGGGCCTTTCGGCCCCGCCCAAGCCGCTTGCTACTGCTGCCTTCACCCGCGATGGCCCCCGGGGGATGAAATGGCTGGAAAACGACCGCGTGCGCCTGCTCCTGGGGCCCGAAGGCGGGCACGTGTACTGCTGGGAGGTGAAGGCCCTGGCCAACCGCGACCTCACCGAGCCGGGCGAGACCGGCTGGGCCGGCTTCTGCGATATGCACGCGTATCGCGCCACGCCCTATCGGCTGACGTGCCTGGCCGCCGGGCCGGCCTTGGTCCGCTATCAATGCTCCGCACCCGATGCCCCCACCAAGGTCCTCAGCCTGTACGCGGGCACGAGTTGGATAGAAGTGATGCTGGACGAGCCGGCCGATACCTTCTGGAACTTCGATACGCCGGCCAATTTCGCGGCCGACGGCCCCAGGCCGGGCAAATACCTGTTTTCTACCGGGGCCACCGGGCCGGTGGGCAAGCGGGCCGACGGCGTCGCCGCCCAAGTCGAAGGCCCGGGCAGCCTCTGGGCCATCAAGTTCAATGCCCAGAACCTGGCCGTGGGCATGGCCACCCCAGGCACACGAGCCTTGCACCATGTGGCCCCCGGCAGCGGCGCAGGGGGTGTGGGCATCGAACACTCGCCGCCGGCCACGCATTTCGTCATCTTCGCCGGCCTACTGGACCAAAAGCCGGAAGATGTCATGAACCGCCTGGCCGCTACCCTGGACCTGGCACGCCAGCCCCAGGTGGAGGTGTACGCGCTGGAGGCCCGCAAGGGGGCGGGGCGCTCGCCCTGAACGGCCGCCAACGGCGGAACCGGCGGCGTAGCCCCGGCCATCGCTCCGTTGTGGCCGCGACACACCGCCGCCTCCGCCGAGCGACCCCGGCCTGTTGGCGCGCCACGCACCGCGGGGCGCGGCAGCGGCTTGGCTTCTCGGGCCATTCGCGGCCCCTTGGCGGCCGGCCGGCGCGCAAGGTATACTCCTTGATTCTCGGAGTTCTTCCGGGCTTCGCAACGCAAGTTCCACCCGCTGAACGATGTTATGACCCGCATCGCCATTCTGGGGGCCACAGGTTACACCGCCCTGGAACTTATCAAGATCTTGCTCCGCCATCCGGAGGCAGAGATTGTGGCGGCCACCAGCCGGCAGGAGGGCAACCCCCCTGTGGCGATGGTGCATCCTTCGTTGAACCGGCGGGTGGACTTGAACCTGGAAGACCTCACCCCCCAGGAGGTGTCCGCCCGGGCCGAATGCGTCTTCAGTTGCCTGCCCCACGGGGCCAGCGCCTCGGTCATTCCCGCCCTGTTGGAGGCGGGCTGCCGCGTCGTCGATTTCAGCGCCGACTATCGGCTCAACGACCCCGAGGTGTTCGCCCGCTGGTATGGCGAGAAGCACCACGATCCCGACCGGCTGGGCAAGGTCGTGTATGGGCTGCCCGAGTTGTTTCGCCAGCAGATCGTGGGGGCCCAACTGGTGGCCAATCCGGGGTGCTATCCCACATCGGCCATCCTGGAGCTGGCGCCTCTATTGAAGGCGGGGCTGATCGAGCCGGAGGGCATCATCGTCGATGCCAAGAGCGGTGTCTCGGGGGCGGGTCGGACCCTGAAGCTCACCACGCACTACCCGGAGTGCAACGAGAGCGTGTCGGCGTATAACGTGGGGCGGCACCGCCATACGCCGGAGATCGACCAGATACTAAGCACCGTGGCGGGGACCAAGGTCGAGGTCATCTTCACGCCGCACCTGGTGCCCATGGACCGGGGCATCTTGACGACGACCTACAGCCGGCCGGCCCGCGAGCTGAGCGAAGACGAGGTCCTGGAGGTGCTGCGGGATTTCTATGCGGACGAGCCTTTTGTGCGCGTGATCGACCATTTGCCGGGCACCAAAGACAGCCTAGGGACGAACTATTGCGACATTACGGCGCGGGTGGTCCGCGGCCGGGTGATCACCATAAGCTGCCTGGACAATTTGATCAAAGGCGCGTCGGGGGCCGCGGTTCAGAACTTCAATCTGATGTACGGCTATGCCGAGACCACGGCGTTATGAAGTCTTGCCCGGGCCGCGGTGCCGCGGCTTGCGGGTTGCGGGAGGATGGGTTTGATGGCAGTCCGGGTTCCTAAGGGGTTCTTGGTGGCCGGCGTGCACTGCGGGCTGAAGCGGGACCTCCGCAAGCCCGACCTGACGCTGATCGTGTCGGAAACCCCTGCCGTGGCCGTCGGCGTGTACACCCAGAACCTGGTGTACGCCGCCCCCGTCGCCCTGGATCGCCAGCGGACCCCCAGCGACCGCATCCGGGTGGTGGTGGTCAACTCGGGCAACGCCAATGCCTGCACCGGCCAGCGGGGGCTCGAGGATGCGCGGGAGATGGCCCGCCTGGCCGCCGAAGCCGTCGGCGCCGAAGAGGATCAGGCCCTGGTCCTCTCCACCGGG
>JBBIQF010000232.1:0-9662 GCA_037442445.1 Planctomycetaceae bacterium | reverse complement strand
CACCCGGTAACCCGCGGCAAACAAAGAGCAAACAGCGGAGAGCAAAGAGTGAAAAGAGCGGAAAGCGGATAAGAAACCATAGCGGACAATGGCGGGGCCGGCGGTCGAGGCCTGAGTTCGGCAGTGCCGGCGACCGCAGCCGGGCTCGAAAGCCGCAAGAAAGGCAAACGTGGCGACCGGCTCCGTCGCTGCGTGGGCCGCGGGATTTGGGATTTGGGATTTGGGACTTGGGATCTGGAGCCTGGGACCTGGGATTTGAGATTTCAGATTTCAGATTTGAAGTTTCAGATTTGAAATTTCAGATTTCCGATTTGGGATTTGAGATTCCAGATTCCCTTGCCCTCGGTCGTATGGACACGCGCACGGCCATGTCGAACCCCAGCGGCATACCCAAAGCACGTCCGGCCGCAAGGATACGCGGCGCCGTTCTGGCAGTCCTGGCAGCGTGCCTGATGCTTTCGGGCTGTTCTTCGCTGAGCCTTCTCCCCTCGTCAAGCCTGTTCGGCGAGGAGAAGCCGCAAGTGCCCAGCCGGGTGGTCGCCATTTGGACTAACAGCATTGTGCAGCCGGCCGGCGGCACGGCGACGCGGGGCTTTGCCGGCCGCTTGCTGTTTTACACCGCCACCAGCGCCAAGCCTGTGCGCGTGGAAGGGACGTGTGTGGTGTACGCTTTCGAGGAGGATGGCCGCGACCCCAGCAACGTCAAGCCCGACCGCAAGTACGTTTTCACACCCGAACAGTTCGCCCGGCACTACACCAAGACCGAATTGGGCCACTGCTACAGCGTGTGGCTGCCCTGGGACGAGGCCGGCGGGCCGCGCAAAGAGATCAGCCTGATCGTGCGTTTCTTGCCCACCGGCGGGGGCGTGGCCCTGAGCGAACAGACGCGGCATTACCTGCCCGGCCCGGTGCCGGCCGGCTCTGCGCCGGAGGCATCCGCCCAGCGCCAAACCGATAGCCAAGTGCAGACGGTCGCATACCAGGCGATGGCAAGCTCGCCGGGCGCACCGGAAGAGCATTCGGCGGGCAACAAGCCGGCCCAGCACATGACCAGCACGCCTATTCCGGTGCCGGAAGACTTCGCCCGCCGCCCGCCGTTCATGCCCCGGCCTGTACCGCGCCGGCCGATTACCGTGCCGCGGTCGCCGGCGGCAGCGCCTGGGCCGGCGTGGCCTCAGGACTCGGCGGCGACTCCGCCGGGCGCCATGCCGAACCCGGCGGGGTCACCCGACTTGGCCGCCACGGCGATTCCGGACTCGGCGCCGCCGGGGCAGCCGGCCCCCCAGATGCCTGTGCCCCAGACGCCCTCCCCGATGCCAAACTGGCCGGCGCCGCAGGCGTCTTCGCCGGGGCCGGGCCCGTCTGGGTCCCAGCCGGCAGCACCACAAGCTCGTTCTGCACCTGGAGCACCCCGGGTTCTAGGCGGGCCAATTGTTCCGCTAACTCGCGATCGTGTTCCGACGCGACCACGCCTTGCAGGATCGCCGTCCCCTCGCGCAGCGTCACCGCCACAGGCGATTGGAAGCGAATCTGGCCGGTACGCTCCAGCCGAGCCGTGAGCGCCGGCAACACCTGCTCCACAGCGGGGCGGGGCGGGGCAAACGCCAGCGTAATGCCCATCTGCATCTCCGCCGCCCCCATGCCCGCCGTACCTCGCCGGGCATACGCCGAACCGTAGGTCCCGGTCCGGCCGTAGCCCGAGCGATAGGCCGAACCATATCCACCGTAACCGCTGCCGGCGGAGCTATAACCCGGCCGATAGCTGCTCGAACCGTAGCTGCTGTACGGCGAGCGATAGGTCGAACCGTACTGGCCCGACGTGCCGTAGGGCGTGCCATACGCCGACCGGTAGCCGGATCCCGTGGAGCTGCCGTACGGGGATCGATACGCCGAGCCATACGTCGAACCGCTCGAGCCGTAGGGCGATCGGTAGGCGGTCGAGCCGATCGAGCCGAAGCTCGACCCCACCCCCGAACGGAATGTCGAGCCCACGCCGCCCAGCGACGACCCATAGCTACCCAACCCCGTTCGAGACGCTCCGCCGTAAAGCCCGCCGGTCCCGTAGCTGGTCGAGCCGGTGACCATCCCGCCGAACACGCGGGGCAGGTCGCGGCTATCGCTGCCGATGAAGGTCCCCTCTTGTCGGCGAATCAGAAACGTCCCGCCGGTGTTGAACGGATCGCCGCCGAAGAGCGAGCCGCTCCCCAGGGTGCCCGCCCCAAAGCCGCTGCCGAAGCCACCCGCTCCAAACCCGCCTAACCCGAAGCTGCTAGTACCGAAACTGCTGCGGCTGGTGGTGCTGCGAGCCCGGGAGGTAATCGAGCCGCCCAGGGTGCGACCGCTTGAGGTGCTGAACTGGGCCGCCGCGGGCAGCGAATCCAAGACCACCGCCAACAGCGTAACCACGAAGGACAATCGCCAGAACATGGCAACTCTCCGAGCACGAGGACCGCTCCCCACCTATTATGGTATCACCAAGGCCGCCGGAAAGCTACAGGTTAGCCCCCGGGGCCTACCGCCGGCGGTACCCCTTGACTCCCTCCTCCGTGCTCCCTGCTCTCCGCTCCCTACCAGCCCAACGTGGCTTGCAGCGATTGCGCGACGGCGTAGGGGTCGCGGGCGATGGTCAGGACCAGGGCCACGGTCAGGGCCACTCCGCCGGCCAACAGGGCCAGGGCCCGGCGGTTACGGGGCACTTCCAGGGCAGCCAGTTGGGCGGCCAAGGCCATTTCCAGGCGCCGCCACGACTGCGGATTCTGTTCCGGGCCGCAAGCCACCAGCGAGACGTTCCGCAGGGCCGCCACCTGCTCCACATGGAGCTGTACACCGAGGTTGGGCAAGGCCAGGGCGTCGCCGGCCCAACGGGCCTCGGGATCGAGGTCCACGGCCAGGCGGGCCAGCACGGCCCGCAACTCCTCGACCGGCACGTTGTACACCACAATCCGCGGTCGCATGAAAAGCAGCAACAAGGTCACCGCCAGTGCGTACAGCCCGATCAGAAACAACCACACCGCCGGGCCGTAGCTGATCGAGGCGTGCACCGGGAAAAACAATTCCAACGGGCCCACGACCACCAGCCCGCTGGCGGCAAGGGCCAGCACCGCCGCATCCCGCGCCCCGGAGACCACCAGCGGTCGGCGGGCCGAGTTCACCGCTCCCAAAAGGAGCAGGTACACCGCCACCGGCCCTAACCCAACGCACCAATCGAACGCATCCATACCCGCCTTCTGCCAGCCCAGGAGATGCCGGAGATGAACGACCGCCAAGGGCCCCGGCACTGGAGGCGCCGGGGAACCCCCCTGCATTGTAACCGCGGGTGGCCCGGCGGGCAGCGGCTATTCGGACCGTCTAACAGCGCCGCTTCTTGGGGTTGCGGGCGGCAAGGGGGTCAACCGGTCCCGCCAGCGGCCGGTTGGCTCGGCCCGTGCCCGTTCCGCTGGGCCCGCTGCGCCGCTGTGGCTTCCGAACGCCCCGACTGAATCCGCCGCATCTCCAGTTCCAGCCGGGCTTGCTCCAGCCGGTTCCGGTGGTACAAGCGGCCGTAGAACACCTTGATGGCCAGAATATCCGCAAACCCCAGCACGATGGCCCATAGCAGCAACAGCACGATCCCGCCCCAATAGATAGCGCCGGCTTGAGGCCACGCGCGGACCAGCGGCAACCCAAAGGGCATCGCCGCCGTAGCCAGCCCAAACAGCGCCGTGGTTTGCATGCGCCGGCGGAACTGGCTGCGGCGGTAGTCCAATTCGGCTTTCTCGACGGCCCGGGCTTGTGCGCTGCGCCACTGGCGGATATGCCAGCCCATCAGCCCTGCAGCCCCCACCAGGACGCTCAACGAAAACGCCACGGATGCCAGGGTATCCATGGTGCCGGCTCCTATTTGGCTCGCTCCAGCCACTGGCGAATCACCCAACCCACTTTCGCCAAGCTCAGCGCAGAGCATTGCTCGGGGGTATCGCGGCGCGTATGCCAGGCGGGGTAATCGAAATCGATGATGACGCACGCAGGAATGCCTGCCGTGTTGCGCAGCGACAGGTGGTCGTCGCGAATCTCGTATTTGATCCGCGGAATGAACTCGCGGACCCCCAGCCGGCGGGCCTGCGCCCAAATGTCCAGCACCAGTGGCCGCGTGTCCCGCCACCACATGCTGTTCTGCTCCTGGTAGATCTGGAGGTCCGCATCGCCCACCATATCCAATAGCACGGCCCAGCGGTAGCGGTAAGGCGGCGGATTGTCGCGGTACTGGCGCGCGAAGTATTCCGAGCCCAGAAAATACGGGTGCTGCTCGCTGTAGATGAACTCCTCGCCATCGAAGAACACGAAATCGACGCCCCATCGGGGCCGCAGATCGGCCATTTCGCGCCCCAACTCCATCAGAATCGCTGTGCCGCTGGCCCCGTCGTTGGCGCCCACGAACGCCCCGCGGGGGTCCACCGGGTCCAGCATGGGCAAGGGCAGGGTATCGTAGTGCGTGCACAGCAGGACCCGTTGGCGGGAATTCGGGTGCCAGGTGACGATGAGGTTGGCCATGGCCACCGGCGAGCCATCCACCGGATGGCGTGCCGTGAACTCCTGCAGCCGCACCTCCGCCCCCAAGGCAGCGAAATGCTCGCGGAGCAGTTTTTGCTGGGCACGCATTCCGGCCGAACCGCTTGGCCGCGGCCCCAGGGCGCAAAGCCGCTTCAGGCCTTCAAAGGCCCGCTGCCCATCGAAGGGGATGTCCTCCAAGCGCAGGGCGGAGGCCGCCGCGTGGGCCTCGGCCGACCATCGCTGGTAGAACAAAGCGCCGGCAATTGCCACCGCGGCTAGCGCTGCCGATACTCCGGCCCACCAGGCCAAACGCCTGGTCGGCCGGATGAGGGGGGCAGCGGGACGACGATCACGCGTGGGTTGCACGCTGGTATTCTACTGCATCCGGAGGGCTCTTTGCCATACGCGGAGGTGCTTGCCGGTCCAACAGCAGCGTCCCCACAATCGCCAGCGATACGCCCGCCGCCAGGGCCGGGCTTGCCGCTTCCTCAAAAAACACGAGCCCCCCCCCGGCGGGCGGGGCGGGCTGCGGGGCGGGCGCGCGGGTGGCGTGCACTACGCTTTTCATCTTGAGCCCCCGGATAATGGCCAGGAACGCCAGCAGGTTCAAAAGCCCGCACACCAGCATCACGCCCAGGTCTTCGGGTGCGGCGGCCAGGAGCCCCTCCAGGCCGAACCGCCACAGGCAGATCGGGCCGAGCGCGACCGACCCCATGGCGGGCACCAGGAACGCGATCGTTCCCATGGGCATGCCATCGGTGGCCGCCCGCCGAATGACCACGTTCAGCCCCCCGTACACGAGCCCCGCCACTACGGAGGCGGCCACCGCCACGGCCACCCACAAGGGCCCGGCAGCCAGGGCCACCGTGGCCAGCGAAGCGTTCACCCGCTGGGCCCCCACGCTCAAAAAGCTGACCGAAAGGATGAGCAAAGTCACGGCCAAAGCCGTCTTGCCAGAAACCCGTTCGCCCAGATACAGCCACCCCAATGCCGCACAGGCCACCAGGTTCACCCCCAGCGAGGCGGGTACCGCCACGGCCACCCCGACCACCCCCATCGCCCAAACCAGTCCCGGCGTGGCGATCGTGTTGGTCAATAGCCCCACGAGCATAAGCCCCCCTAATGACCGGGGCGAACCCGGCGTCCTCTCTTTCCGGGCCCACCACCACACCAGGTAAGGCAACAGCGGCAGGATGGTGATCGTTTCTTTCAGCCAGATGATCCACAGGGGGTCATAACGGACCGCCATCCGCCGCATCAAGAGGTTCACGGAACCATAGCCTGCGGCCGAGGCCAGACAAAGCAACGTTCCGACCAGCCCAGGCGAGATCACGCGGCACACTCGAGAAACACCAAGACCTTCACCCGCTTGGCGCCCAGGCCGGACACCGTGCGACATTCCTTTCGCCCAGCCGAACGCAACACACGCGCAACGAGAGAGCTTATCCTTCGCCGAATGCCGCGACAACCCGGTAAGGCCGGTCCGAGCCCCCGCCAGCGGGGCCGGAGTGCGTGCGCCTCGACTGCCCCCCGATGCCGCCCAGCACCGATCGGCCGCAACTCCACCGGCCGCACCCGGCTACAAGGCCGGGCCTTGGGGTTGCCCACCGGCAGCAACGCCTGTAAGCCGGTCCCTCGTGGCGGTGGCTCGGGTTGCACGCTCCGCTTCCAACGCAACATTGGGTCCGAACCGCCATGGGTCTATCTGGCTTTGACCCCGGCCCTTTGAGGTGGCGAGCCATGACGAACTTCGGCCGGTGCGGTAGGATTTGTGGGGCACGCGTTTCCGAAAGAAATCCGGGGAATTGTCCCCACCTTGTGACGCAGAATGACCGACCGGCCGCGATTCCTTTTCATGACGTGCCAAGTAGGGGCCGAGCGGGCGGTGAAGGCCGAGATGGCCCGGAACCTGCCCGTTGCCCGGCCGGCTTTTGCCCGCCCCGGCTTCTTGACCTTCAAGCTGCCGGAGCAGCATTTCCTGCCGCCGGCCTTTGACTTGCACCTGGTGTTTGCCCGGGCAGCGGGGTTCTCGCTGGGCGGGGTGAGCGGCTCCGATCCCCAAGCGCTGGCCCGCAAGGCGTGGGAATTGGTGTCGGGGCGGATCATCCAGCGGGTGCATGTGTGGGAGCGGGACCGGGCCGCCCCGAGCGAACACGGGTTCGAGCCGGGACTGACCCCGTTGGCCGCCGAAGTCGCGCGGCAGCTATTGGCCGCTTGCCCCCAGCCCGAGATGCTGGCGCCCCAGGCCGCCGACCCCGCCGTGCCCGCCCGGCGCGGCGATACGGTGCTGGACTGCATCCTCATCGAGCCGGACCACTGGTGGGTGGGGTTCCACCAAGCCCACACCGTCGAATCGCGATGGTGCGGCGGGATGTTGCCGCTGGAGATGCCGGCCAATGCGGTCTCGCGCGCTTGGCTGAAGATGGAAGAGGCCCTGCGGTGGTCGCAACTGCCGATCCCCAAAGGGGCGCGGTGCGCGGAACTGGGCGCCTCGCCGGGCGGGGCCACCCAGGCCTTGTTGGAGCGCGGCCTGCACGTGCTGGGTATCGACCCGGCCGAGATGCATCCCGCGGTGCTGGCACACCCCAACTTCACCCATATCCGCAAGCGGGTGCAGCAGGTGCGGCGGCGGGAGTTCCGCAAAGTCCGCTGGCTGGTGTGCGACATGAACGTGGCCCCCCAGTACACGCTCGATGCCGTCGAAGCCATCGTCACCCATCCCCTGGTAAGCGTTCGCGGGATGCTGCTTACCTTGAAGCTCTTCCAATGGCACCTGGCCGATGAAGTCCCGCAATACCTCCAGCGGATCCGCAGTTGGGGGTACAACATCGTGCGGGCCCGGCAGCTCCAGCATAACCGGCAAGAGGTGTGCGTGGCCGCCCTGCAAAAGCCCTTCGTGCGCAAACCACCCCTGGTGAAAGGTTCCGCCAGAAAGCGGCGATCGGCGGCAAACCGAAAAAGCCGCGGCATCGAGGCAGGCGGGCCAAGCGGGCCAAGCGGGCTAAATGGGGCAATCGGTGCAAATGCCGGCCCGCAGCCACCATCGCCGGAAAGCACTACGCCCCAGTGATCTGCCTTTACGGGGCAACGAAGTGCTGCGATGCCGCGGACCGAAGCCGTTTTGCCGCGGTGCGGTGGACCGGGGCGATTTGCCGCGGCGGTCCGGCCAGCGAAACT
This sequence comes from Planctomycetaceae bacterium, assembly GCA_037442445.1. GTDB lineage: Bacteria > Planctomycetota > Planctomycetia > Pirellulales > Thermoguttaceae > JANLFZ01. Next base: position 1,955 of record JBBIQF010000232.1, on the reverse strand, counting down.
CACTTTTGACCGTCCATCCCCACTTGCCCATCCTTCCCAGCCCGGCCGGCCGAATCGCCCACCCTTCTTCCGGGGCCGGCCGCCGGCCAAACGTGCGTTGACCTAACGCGGCGTTTCGAGTACAAGCCCGGCCGCTTATCTCCTTGCCGACATGCCGCAGGGTGCGGCTTGGGCTGCGGTAAACCTCCCGAGTATTGGACCCGAGTATTGGACCCTTAGGTGGGATGTCGTCCAACGGCACGGATGGGAACACTCCGGAGACGCCGGATGCCGGGACCCCGGCGACCCCGTTCCGCGCCTCGGCCTTAAGATGGCTGCTCCGGAACTGGCTGACGGCGCTGGTGGCGGTTTTGGCCGTCGTGGCCGTGCTAGGCGCCGTGCTGACCACGCAGATCGCGCTGGCTCCGCGACCGAAAGCCGTGCCGCCCGATCCGGTGGCTCAGGCACTTGCCGCCCTCGAGGCCGAAGATTACGCCCAGGCCGAAAAGTGGACCCACCGGTTTCCTCCCATCGAGCAAAGCGCCAACCCGGCAGGCCAGGCGTACGTGCTGGGCGTGTTGGCGGCCCGGCAGGCGCGGTATGCCGACCAGCGCCAGCGCTACCGGTTGGCCCAGGAGGCGGCCCGGCTGTTGACCGAGGCCCGGGTGCGGGGCTTTCCCCAAGGCCATGATCTCCGCGGGCGATTGCTGCTGGCCGAAAACCTCCTCTGGTCGGGCGAGCCGGCGGTGGCCCGGTCGCTGCTCCGCGAGACCCTGGAATCGCATCCCCAAGATAAAGCCCGGTTGCGGCTCCTTTTGGCCCAAGCATGCGTGCAGTGTACGCCCCCTCGCCATGCCGAGGCGCTGGCCGAAACCGAGCACATATTGAGCGACCCGGCGGCCTCGGCCGAGGATCGCCTTGCCGCCTTGCTTCAGCGGGCCGAGATCCAGTTGGGCCAGGGCCGCGAGCACGAGGCCTTAGAGACCCTGGCCCGGCTGCCGGCCGACACGCCCCAATCCGCCCAGGCCGCGGTGCTGCGTGCCCGCGCATGGTGGGCCGAAGCCCGAAAACTCAAGAACCAGCCCGATGCGCAAGACCAGGTGCGGCAGCGGTTGGAAGCGGCCATCGCGGTGCTGGCCCCGGTGGCCGAAGGCCTCCCCCTGGAACTCCCCACGCGCCAAGCCAACTACCTGTTGGGCCTTTGCCTTGCCGAATTGGGCAAGACCCAGGAATGCCTGGCGCAACTGGATCGCACGCGGATGCTGTTTCCCGGTACGGCCGACGGCGTGCTGGCGGACCTCCAGCAGGCCGAGCTGCTCCGCCAGTCGGGGCAGCACCAGCCGGCCATCGAGGCCTACCGCCGTGTGTTGGAAGCCTGGGGCCCGCCCGGGGCGTTCGACCATGGCTGGGTAACGACCGCGGAAGTCCAGAACCGGGTGCTGGCCGCCTACCAGGCCTACCTCCAAGGCCAGCAGTTCGACCTGGCGATTCGCCTGGCCGAGGCAATGGAACCGCTCTTTCCGGCCGAGCGCCAACGGTGGGCGCTGGCCGAGGCATTTCGCGCCAGGGCCCGCTATCTCCGCCAGCAGGCGGCCGGGTTGCCGGAGGACAAGGCCGCACCGGCCCGGCAGTCGGCCGCCAGAGACTTCCGCCGTGCGGCGGCGGCGTACGCCGAGCTGGCCAAAATCCGCTTCGCAACCCGGCAGTATCCGGACGATGTCTGGGAGGCCGCCAACTGCGCGCTGGAAGGGCACGATTACGAGCAGGCCGCCCGACTGTTCCAAGAGTACCTGGCCCACGAAGTGCGGCAGCGGCAAGCGCCGGCCATGGTCGGCCTGGCCGAAGCCCTCCTGGCGCTGGACCGCCTGGACGAAGCCATCGCCACGCTGCGCCAATGCGTGGCGATGTACCCGCGCGATATCGCCGTGTTCCGCGCCCGCACCCTGGCCGCCCAGGCGCTGGCCGATAAAGGCCAG
>JBBIQF010000231.1:4509-9665 GCA_037442445.1 Planctomycetaceae bacterium | reverse complement strand
CACATCATCCTGACCAATGCGGTGCTGCTGGGAGGCCACGTCCATATCCACGACCATGCCACGCTTTCCGGCGGCGTGGCCGTGCACCATTTTGCCACCATCGGCAGTTATAGCTTTGTGGCGGGGCTCAGCGCGGTCCGGCACGACGTGCCGCCGTACATGCTGGTCGAGGGGTACCCGGCCCGGCCACGCTGCATCAATGTCGTGGCCCTGAAGCGAAACAATTTCCCCGCCCACGTGATCGACAGCCTGGCCGAAGCGCATCTCCTCATGTACCTGGCCCGTGTGGGAATGTAAAATGACAGAGAAATCCTCAGCAACAACTGGCACCTCTGCCCGCAGGTGAACTACCTGTTGAACTTTGTGCAGGAGCAGCACGAGGGCAAGCATGGCCGCGGCCGGGAACGCCGCCGCGCCGCCTGAAGGCAAGAACAAGCCGCCGTGACCTGCATGCGAAAACTCCGCGTTGCCGTCGTGGGTGCCGGCCGCTTGGGCGGTTTCCACGCCCAGAAACTGGCCGCCCGGGCCGATGTGGACCTCGTGGCCGTGGTCGATCCCCAAACCGCCCCCCGCACCCAACTGGCGGCGGCCTGCCGCGCCGACCCGCTGGCGGAGCACACGTTGTTGCGTGGCAAGATCGACGCGGCCATCATCGCCGCCCCCACCCAATGGCACCATCGCATCGCGCTGGACCTGATCCGCTGGGGCATCCACGTATTGGTCGAGAAGCCCTTGTGCCGCACGGCTGAGGAAGCCGAGGAACTCGTCGGCGCCGCCCAGCGGCACGGGGTGGTCTTGCAAGTGGGGCACGTGGAGCGGTTCAATCCGGCCTTGGCCACCGTCCAGTACTGCACGCCGAGATACATCGAAGCCACCCGAGCCGCCCCTTACGCCTTCCGCTCGATGGATGTGGGCGTGGTGCTGGACCTGATGATCCACGACATCGACCTGGTGCTGGCCCTGGCCCGCTCTCCCATCGCGCGGGTCGATGCCCTGGCCCTGCCGGTGCTGGGCCCCTACGAGGACGTGGCCCAGGCGCGGCTGGAGTTCGCCTCGGGATGCGTGGCCCACCTTCTGGCCTCGCGCGTGCACTTCGAGACGGTCCGCCGCCTGCACCTGTGGGGTTCTGAAGGATTTGCTGCGGTGGACCTGGGCAAGCGCCGCGCCACGCTGGTCCGGTTCAGTGCCGCCGTGCAAGCCGGCCAACTCGATGCCCAAGCCCTTGCCGCCGAGCCTCCTCCAGGCCGCGATGCCATCCTAGGCCAACACCTGCGGCGCGAGGAGCACGAGTACCCGGCCATCGATGCCCTGGCGCTAGAACAGCAGGATTTCCTGGAGAGCATCCGTTTGGGCCGGCCGCCTCGGGTGCCCGGCGAGGCGGGCCGGGACGCCGTCGCCGTTGCCGAAAAAATCTTGCAGCAGATCGCCACCGGGCGGCCTGCGGAACCGCAGGCGGCAGCCCGCGCCATCCCCGCCCCGCACGCTCCGTTTTTCGTGCCTGCCGCCCCCGGCGTTCCCACGTGATCCGGCGCCGCCCGTAAGAAGCCAGTATGCTGTGGCGCAAGCCCACCATGTGCTACGCGGTCTGGCCGCGATGGGCCGCAAAGCCTCGGCATGATGGGCTGCGGGGTGTTACTGCCGGCGTGCCGGGCCGATCTCGGCAAACGGGATGGGCTGGAACCCGATTCGCCGGGCGGGCCCTTCGTCTTTCAGGCGGAAATCGCCGCGCTCCGGGTCGACGAATTCCAGGCCCTCGACCACGTTATCGGCCAGGCGGACCCACTGGAGCTTTGCGTGCCAGGCCACCTCCAGCCATTTGCCGCGGCACAGGTTGCGGGCCACAACGTTGTTTTCCGGAGGAACGCCCGGCTCCCCAACGTAGTAGCGGTCCAGATCATTGATGGCCGGGTAACGCTGCCGGTAGAGGGCCTGGGGCACGGCGGCCAGTTGTTTTTTCATGTAGTCGTACACCATGGAGTGCCACACGGGCGAGCGGTCCAGGCCGCGGCCGTCGATGCGGATCGCCGGGTCGCAATCCACGAAGATGTTGTTTTCCACCCGATGGTCGCGGCCGCCCCCGATAAACATGGCCCAGTGCACCTTGTAGAACACGTTGCCGAACACCTCGGTGCCGCTTGCGCAATCATCCATGTACACGCCCATCGAGCCCATGCCCACACCGCCGGTATGGTGGATGTAGTTGTGGCGGATGCGATTGCCGCGGAAGGTCCAGTCGCGGCCGGTGTAGATCGCCCCCACGTCGCCGGTTTCCAACGCGATGTGGTGGATTTCATTGCGTTCAATGCGGTGCTCGTTGCCGCTGAAGAGGATCGCGCAGTGGGGATGATCGTGGATCAGGTTGTTCGCGGCCGAAAGCCCTACGCCGTGCATCAGCACGGCCGGCACGTAGCACTTCGACCATCGGCCCTGGCGGGCGAAGTGGCAGTGTTCGACCGTATGGCCGGCCGGAGTGAGCGTCTGGCGATCGCCGCCCGAAAGCGCCACGCCGCCGTCGCCGGTATCGAACACGTCGCAGCCGGTCACGCGGTGCTGCGTTCCTCCTTCGATGCGCACGCCCCAATTGCCCAGGTTCCGCAGGACGCAGCGGGCGATCTCGACGCCGGTGCCATCGCGGATTTCGATGCCGGTGGCCCGGCCGGCTTCCAGCACCCATCCTTCTACCCGCAGGTGCGATGCCCCCGCGATTCGCACCAGCGGCGCATCGAGGCGCGAAAAGATCACGCTGGCGCCTGCCAGCGGTCCCGGAGGCCAGAAGTACAGCACCCCCTGCTTGCGGTCCAGGAAGCACTCGCCTGGCGCGTCGAGTTCTTCCAGCACGTTCAAGAAGTAGAATCGCTGCCCTTTGCGGAACCCGTACAGCCCATGGGGCGGTGCGGTACGGATGTGGCGGCGATCGAGGTCCAACTTTTCGACGCGCTCGTACGAGTTGGCCCAATCCCACGCCCAATAGCCGTGCACCCATAGGCCGGCGGGGTCTTTCCAGCGCCGCGGCCGGTCGCCGGCATAGTAGAACCCTTCGCTCAGCCGGCCGATTTTGCCCCCATGGCCGTCGTCGGCCGCCGTCGCCGCGGGAAAACCGGCGATGTGTTCCCACTGGCCCTCGTTGGGCCAGCGGGCCAGGGTCATGGGCCGGCCGTTATAGAACAGCTCCCCATGGGCCACCGTCGTAGGACGCGAAAACCCCCGCGACCGCAACTGGCCGAAGTCGTCCACCCCCAGCGCCCGAAGGTTGACTTGCACCACCTGGCCGCGGGCTTTGGGATCCAGGCGCTCGAGCACGGCCGGGTCGGAAACGGGCACAAACCCATCGAGCACCACCCCGCCGAGCAGCCGCGGGGTTTCGCCCGGGGCGGCCCGCCATACCACAGGATGCTCGGGCGTGCCCGAATCGGCGGGCCCCAGCTCGAACGCCTGACGCCGCGGGTAGTCGCCGCCATGCAACACCACCACAATCCCGCCGGCCGGAACCGCCTCCTCGCTCCGCAGCCGGCGCACCGCGTCGCGGGCGGCTTCCAGGGTGGCAAGCGGCCGGCTGGCCGACCCATCGTGCGCGTCGTTGCCCCGCGGGCTGACGTGAATCTCCAAGGGTCGGGCCTCGGCAGGTGGCTCGGCCGCCAGCCCCCGAGCTGCCAGACCTACCAGCACGCTGGCCACTGCCAAAACCAAACCCGGCCAGACCACGCACCGTACGCGCCGCATTGGTCGAAAAGCCATCGAACCCTCGTTGCCGAAACGCTCTGCGGAACAATCCATACCCGTTCCCCTTCAACCGGCGATGGGCCCATTGAACGGGACGAATCAAGGCACTCCGCCGGGTTAAGGGACGGCTCGAAAAACTCTTTAGCACGCCCCGGACCATACTGTGCCGCGGGCAAGGCATTGTCAAGGCGAGGGACGAGGTGCCGCTGCGGGTGGGCTGGGCGGTGTGGGTGCTGCCCCTGGAGGGACGCGCTCCGTCGCGTCCCATGCCTTCGACCGGTTGCGGCCACGACGGGGCGTGGCCCTCCACCAACACGCAACGCCGCGGCCACGACGGAGCGTGGCCCGCCCTGGAGGGACGCGCTCCGTCGCGTCCGTCTCATCCGCCGCGCTCGGTCGCGTTTTATCCCCGGGGCGGTGTCCATCGATGCCCCTGTTATCCAGCGTGGCCGGCGGGGCAAAGCCGGCGGCATGCGGCGTCCAGGATCCGCTGGACGGCTTGCTCAAAAGCGATGCCCGCGCGGGCCAGGGCGGCGGCAAACCCGGCATCCGGCGACAGACAGGGGTTGGCGTTGACCTCTAGAATCCAGGGCTGCCCGCCGGCATCGACGCGGAAATCGACGCGTCCGTAGCCGGCCAGATCGAACAACTGCCAGCAGCGCTTGGCCAGGCGACACAACTCGTCTAGCAGCGGGGCATCGTCCGGCGGGAAGTCGAACCGCCGCGGCGTGTGTTGGTACTCGAACGACGTTTCGTCCCATTTGGCTCGGGCGCCGACCAGGCGCGGCTTGCCGGGCGGAAAGGCCGAAAAGTCGATCTCCGCTGGGGGCAATACCTCCACGCCCTGCGGGCCGGCCAAGAGCGAAAGATTGAACTCCCGGCCGTCGATGAACCGTTCGGCGAAGCACGGCCGACCGAGTCGCCGCTCGCAAGACCGCAACTCCTCCCGAAGGGCGTGCGCCGAACCCGCGTAGCACAGCGCATCATCATCCAGGCCGAACGAGGCGTGCTCGCCGACGGCCTTGAGTATCCACGGGGTGTGCGGGGCTCCAGGGGCGGCGGAATCGCCGCCGATGGGCGTATGGCAACCCGCCGGCGGGCTGCCGAAGGACTCGGGGGCGAACCACTCCGGGGTCGGCAGGCCAGCCATGCGCAACCGCTGTTTGCAGGCGAGCTTATGGTTGGTCCAAAGCAACGCGGCGGTGGGGGCGCCCGTGTAAGGGATGGCCAGATGGTCTAACAGGGCGGGGACCAAGGCGGCCAGTTGATCGGAGCCGGCCAGCGATTCGACGAGCTGGAACACGACATCCGGCCGGTGCTGGTCCAGGTGCCTGCGGAGCGCCTCCAGGTCCAGGGTGCACGGAAAGCATTGCCAGCGGTGGCCCAGGCGGTCCAGAGCGCCGGCGATGGCCTCGGCCTGCACCAGCACGTCGCGC
>JBBIQF010000231.1:0-4462 GCA_037442445.1 Planctomycetaceae bacterium | reverse complement strand
CAGTACGTCCATATCGCGTTTCGGATAGGCGAAAACGGCCGAGCCTGCGCACACACCGCATCTCTTGCCTGCCGCCAGCCGATGGCCGCGCCGGCCGGGGGCGCCTCTTGCCACTTGCCCGCCGGGCGGGGTACAAAAGCGTAACTTGTTTGTCGCGGCGCGAGTTGGGGAATTGTACCATGCGCGGACCTTTCCTGCTCTTGGGTATGGCGCTATGGGCGGCTGTGCCGGTTCGGCTGTCGGCGGGTGAAAGCGGCGGGCTCCAGGCGGCGGCGATGGGCGTGCTCGATACGTCCACGCCGAACACGTTGTATCCCGGCAACCGGCCGCCGCTGTTGCCCAGTCCGCTCATCAAGTTGCCGGTAGGGGCGGTCAGGCCGCAGGGCTGGGTGCGGCAGCAGCTCCAGCTCATGGCCGAGGGCTTTACCGGCCGGCTGCACGAACTCAGCCGGTTCCTCCAGCCGGAGGGCAACGCCTGGCTGGATCCGAAAGGCGAGGGCGACCGCAGCTATTGGGAGGAACTGCCGTATTGGCTCAAGGGGTTCGGCGACCTGGGGTACCTGTTGGACGACCCGCGGATCATCGGCGAAGCCCGGCGATGGCTCGAGGTGGCGCTGGCCAGCCAGCGGGAAGACGGCTACTTCGGCCCCCGCCGCAACCTGGTCCAAAGCCCGGATGTGAAGGCGGGCAAGCCCGACCTCTGGCCCAACATGATCATGCTCAATGCCCTCCAATCGTACCACGAATACTCGGGCGATCCCCGCGTACTGAAGCTGATGGCGGCGTATTTCCGCTGGCAGTTGCAGGTGCCCGAGGAGGACTTCCTTCTGCCGTTCTGGCAAAAGCAGCGGGCGGCCGACAACCTGGCCAGCGTCTATTGGCTGTACAACCGCACGGGCGAGCCGTGGCTTTTGGACCTGGCCCGCAAAATCCACCGGCGCACGGCCAACTGGACCGAGGGCATCGCCAGTTGGCACGGGGTGAATATCGCCCAGGCCTTCCGCGGCCCGGCGGTGTATTACGTGCTTTCCCGCGATCCAAAACACCTCCAGGCCACGCTGCGCAACTACCAGACGGTGATGGACATCTACGGCCAGGTGCCGGGGGGCTTGTTCGGCGCTGACGAGAACTGCCGGCCGGGCTATACCGATCCCCGCCAGGCGGCCGAGACCTGTACCATGGTCGAAATGATGCTCTCGCACGAGATGCTCTTGGGGATCACGGGCCAGACCCTCTGGGCCGATCGCTGCGAAGAGGTGGCTTTCAACTCGCTGCCGGCCTCGATGACCGCGGACCTCAAGGCCCTGCGCTATCTGACGGCGCCCAACATGCCCCTTTCCGACCGGCACAACAAGTCGCCGGGGTTGCAGAACGGCGGGCCGATGCTCTTGTTCGATCCCCGCTCGCACCGCTGCTGCCAGCACAATGTGTCGCATGGCTGGCCCTACTTTGTCGAGCACCTGTGGCAGGCCACGCCGGGCAACGGATTGGCCGCCGCCATGTACGCCCCTTGCGAGGTGTCGGCCAAGGTGGGCGACGGCGCCGCGGTCCGCATCGTCGAGCAGACCCGCTACCCCTTCGGCGACACCATCGAAATGCACCTGGCCCTGGCAAAGCCTGTGCGGTTTCCCCTGGCCTTGCGGATTCCCGGATGGTGCAAGCAGGCCGAAATCCACCTGAACCAACAGCGCGTGGCCCTTTCTCCGGCCGGCGGCCAGTGGGCAGTGCTCGACCGGCTGTGGCACGACGGCGACCGGCTGCGGCTCCGCCTGCCCATGGGCATCACCCTGACGCGGTGGACCAAGAATAAGAATGCGGTCTCCGTGCATCGCGGGCCTTTGACGTATTCCATCCGCATCGGCGAAAAGACGGTGCGCGTGGGGGGCGACGACCGCTGGCCCGCCGTGGAAATCCACCCCACCACGCCCTGGAACTATGGGTTGGTACTGGATGCCAAAGACCCGGCCGGGTCGTTCGAGGTGGTCGAGAAGCCGGGCCTGCTGCCGGCGCAGCCCTTCGCGGTCGATTCGGCGCCGATCGAGCTGCGGGTCAAAGCCAAGCGCATCCCCGAGTGGAAACTCGACGCGCTGGGCCTGGTCGGCCCGCTGTGCCCCAGCCCGGTCAAGAGCGACCAGCCCATCGAGACCATCACCCTGGTGCCCATGGGGTGCGCCCGGCTGCGCATCGCCTCGATTCCGGTGATTGGCGAGGGCCCGGATGCTCGGCCGTGGGTCGCGCCCGCCGAACCGCCCCATCGCGCGTCGCACTGCTTCGAACACGACACGGTGCTGGCCTTGAGCGACGGGGTGCTGCCCCGCAATTCGATCGACCGGAACATTCCCCGCTTCACCTGGTGGCCCCGCCGCGGCACTCGCGAGTGGGTGACCTGGGAGTTCGAGAAGCCGCGAACCGTATCCGAGGTGGAGGTGTACTGGTTCGACGACACCGGGATCGGCCAGTGCCGGGTTCCTAAAGCCTGGCATATCGAGTTTCGCCAGGGGGACCAGTGGACGCCGGTCCAGGCCCAAGGGACCTACGGCGTGGCTCGCGATCAGTTCAACCGCGTCTCGTTCACGCCGGTGAGCACCACCGCCCTGCGGTTGGTGGCGGAACTTCAAGCGGAGTTCTCGGCCGGCATCCTCGAATGGCGGGTGAAATAAACCATATCGCGTAGGATTTTCCCCCCATCCCCGCGGAACTCCGGCCCGGCAACCACCCAAACGGCGAAGGGGTTCGTTGGGCCGAAGCGAGCTATGTTCCCGTAGCACTGGCTTGGGGCCACGGCTGGACGTGCAACGCTTCCCCCGAGCTTGTGGAACCTCCCCGTCAGTGCGGGTGATAACCGCCGGCCGTTGCGCAGCGTTCCCCCCGGCTGCACCTGGGCTTGCGGGTTCCCGCAATATTTTGCGGATTCTTGGGTGGGGGTCGAGCCGTGCCGCAGGCGATTTTGGTATTTCGGCAAGATGTGAAAGCATCGCGTGAGGGAGGTGAACCGCACCTGAAAATCGGATCAATCGCACAAATCTTGCTAGCCGTTCAAAGTTTGACTGCGGCTCCTTGAAAAAGACGGCAGGGAGGAGGCGTATGGGGCAAACCGACCCCACCGTGTTCGTGGTGGACGACGACCTGACGGTTCGGCACAGCATGGCGGCCTTGGCCCGGGCGGCAGGCTTTCGGCTTGAAGGCTTTGCCTCGGGCGAAGAGTTCCTGGCCACGTTCGATCCGAACCGCACAGGCTGCTTGGTGCTGGACGTGCGCCTGGAAGGAATGAGCGGGCTGGAAGTGCTTGCCCGGCTGCGGCAGATGGGCAGCCTGCTTCCGGTCATCGTGCTGAGTGGGTATGTGGACGTGGCCCAAGCGGTCGAAGCGATGCACCGGGGTGCGCGCACCGTGCTCGAAAAGCCGTGTGCGCCGGGCCGGCTGATGCAGGAGGTCCGCGAGGCGGCCGAGTGGGACCGCCGCACCCGCCCCTTGCGCCAACGCCGCCAAGCCCTGGTGCGGCGAATCCGATGCCTGGAGCCTCGGGAGCGCCGGGTGCTGGCCCTGGTGCTGGAGGACTGGCCCAACCGGGTCATCGCCCGGGAACTGGGCGTCAGCCAGCGGACGATCGACCGCCTGCGGGCGGGTGTGTACGCCAAACTAGGCGTCCAATCGGCAGTGGAGGTTGCCCGGTTGCTGGGACCTTGGGACGAAGCGATCGGACTGCTCGCCGAGCCGCCGCAAGGCGCGCCGGAAGCGGCCATGCCGGCGTGCCGCACCGTCTCGCCGCCGCACTGGCCGGTGCCCACAGGCTAATCCCCTGGCTTTAAGCAGCGGTAGGTTGCGTGCTTTGCACGCAATCGCCCCGAGGCGCGAAGCAGCTAGAATAAGCCGCCGGGTTCCTCCCGCCGGTCGCGGCTCTCTGTTCCGCTGGAGTTCGCGCGTTCTTGCCGCGTGCGTGCAAAGCGCGCACCCTACGAGCTTCACCGCCAGCGGTCGATGCCCGGCCTACGTCCGGGCCCGCAGCCACACCAGGGCGGGGCGCGAGCCGGCAAAGGGCGATTGCAGTTCCACCTGCTTGCCGGCTGCGGTGGGCTTGGCCTCCTGCCATTGACCAGCCTCGGGGTCGAACCAGCGGGTTTCCAAGGTTCCGGCCATGCCGCGGAGGTGCAGGGTCACGCGGCCGCCTTGGGGCAGGTAGGCCAAGAGCGCGGCAGGGGCCTTGCTGTCAGCGCTGGCCAGGCAATAGCCGCTTGAAGCCCGGGCGTTCTGCGGGGTCATGGCGGCCAGGGGAATCTGGCGGGCAATCTGCAAGGTCTGGCCCAAGGCCCGCCGCACAGGGTCCCAGCGGGACCCGCCCGGGGCAAGCACCTGGCCGTCATACGGGTCCATGAACAACGGGTTCATGCCGCGCAGGAACGTCTTCCACACCCAGGCCGGACTGCCGCCGATGCCCCAGAGGTGGTCGGTATCGCTGAGGATG
>JBBIQF010000230.1:4907-9699 GCA_037442445.1 Planctomycetaceae bacterium | reverse complement strand
TCGTGGCCGAGGCATTGCGTGTTGCCCGGTAACGTCCCGGGCCGCGAACGGTTACGCCGAATTCGCGGTCCTGGCGGCGCAGTCCGCCTGCGGTGCCGATCAGCGGGGTTCGCCTTCGACCACGGTGAAGGCCTGAGCCACTTCGTGCGGGATACGTGCGGGCTGGCCGGTGGCGTAGTTGATGAAGGCCCAGCGGGTTTCGGCGGTGGCCAGCAGGGCCCCATCCTCGGGCCGGAGTATCCGGTACCGCCGCACCGAGGTGGCTTTGTTCATGCTGGCGACCCAGGTGCGGACCACGATCTCGTCGCCGAGTTCGGCGGGCAGGAGGTACTCGATATGGTGGGCCCGCACGACCCAACCCCGGCCGAGCTGCCGGTACCGCGAGCCGGGCCAGCCCTGGGCCTCGGAGTGGGCGATGGCGGCGGCCTGCATCCACGCGACGTAGGCCACGTTGTTGGCGTGGCCTAGGGCGTCGATCTCTTCGGCCAGCACGGTGTGGGGGTAGTCGAAGACGTCGGGCATTACCGGAAGGGCATGGAGCAGCTTACGCCGCCAGCGGCCGGCAGGTAGGCGTAGCGGACGTAGTCGGCCACCATGCGGTCGGCACTGAAGCGCCAGGCCAGCGAGCTGATGGAGTTCATCATCCGTTTGATCCAGTGCCGGGGCAGGCCGTCGATATCGCGGTCGTAATACAGGGGGATGACCTGCTGTTCGAGCACGCGGTACAACGAGGCGGCATCGCGGGCATCGGTCACTTCGTCGCGGACGTGGCTGGCCCCTTTGCCGATGGCGAAGCCGTTGGTGCCGTCATAGGCTTCGGCCCACCACCCGTCGAGCACCGACAGGTGCAGCGCCCCGTTGAGCACCGCCTTCTGCCCGCTGGTCCCCGAGGCCTCCAGGGGGCGGCGGGGCGTGTTGAGCCACACGTCCACCCCTTGGACCAGATGCCGGGCCACGTTGATGTCGTAGTCTTCGACGAACGCGATCTTGCCGGCAAACCGCGGGTCGTGCCGCAGGTTGGCAATCCGCTGGATGAGGCGCTTGCCCGGCTCGTCGGCCGGATGCGCCTTGCCGGCAAAGATGAGCTGCATGGGCCGCTCCGGGTCGTTCATCAAGGCGGCCAGCCGGTCGAGGTCGTAGAGGATCAGGTCGGCCCGCTTGTAGGTGGCGAACCTCCGGGCGAAGCCGATGGTCAGCACGTTGGGGTCGAACATATTGCGGGCGGCCTCGACGGCCTCGTCGCTTTCGCCGCGGCGGCGGCATTGGCGGCTGACGCGGCGCCGCACGAAGGCCAACAGCAGGTTCTTCAGCGCGTGGTGCGTCTCCCACAACTCGCCCGGATCCACGTCGTGAATCTGCTGCCAGATTTCCGGCTCGCCCATCCGCTCCTGCCAGCCGGCCGGGAACTTCCGGTCGTACAACTGGAGCATCTGGTACGCCAGCCAACTGAGGATGTGCACGCCGTTGGTGATATGGCCGATGGGCACCTCGTCCTCGACCCGCCAGGGCCAGAGGTTGGCCCACATGCGGCGGGTGACCCGGCCGTGCAGATTGCTCACCGCGTTGGCCCGGCGCGAGAGCTTCAGCCCCAGCACGGTCATGCAGAAGGGTTCGTGCTCGTTTTGGGGTTCGACGCGGCCGAGCCCCATGAGCTGCTCGAACGAGATGCCCAGCTCGTCGCGCAGCGGGCCCAGGTGCTCTTCGATGAGGCCGCCATGGAAGCGGTCGTGGCCGGCCGGCACCGGCGTGTGCGTGGTGAACACCGTGTGCTCGGCGACCTCGCGCAGGGCTTCGTCAAAGCTCAGGCCGTCGTCCTTCATCCGCTCGCGGATGGCCTCCAGGGTGGCGAAAGCGCTATGCCCTTCGTTGAGGTGGTACACCCCGGGGGTGATGCCCAAGGCCCGCAGGGCCCGCACGCCGCCGATGCCGGCCACCACTTCCTGGCGGATGCGGGTCCGCACATCCCCGCCGTATAGCCGCGAGGTCAGCTCGCGGTCCTCGGGGCTGTTGCCCTCGACATCGCAGTCCAAGAGGTACAGGTTCACCCGCCCCACGCGCATCAGCCATACTTTGGCGAACAGCTTGCCGGTGCGGGTCTGGATCTCGACGGTGACCGGCCGGCCATCCGGCCCGAAGGCCGGCTCGATGGGCAGATTCTCCACCTTGGTATCGAGGTATTCTTCCTGCTGCCAGCCGTTCGTATCCAGGTGCTGCTTGAAATAGCCCTGGTCGTAGAACAGCCCGATGGCGACCAGGGGTACCCCCAGCCCGCTGGCACTCTTGATATGATCGCCCGACAGCACCCCCAAGCCGCCCGAGTAGATGGGTACCGACTCGTGCACCCCGAACTCCAGCGAGAAGTAGGCCACCGGCTTGGATCCCAGCACCCCGGCGTGGGTCCGGCCCCAGGCCGGTGTGACCGAGGTGTATTCCTTCAAACGCCGATAGGCCTGATTGATGCGGCTGTAAAGGACCAACTCCGCGGCCCGCATCTCCAGGCGCTCGGGGGTAAACTCGCTCAACAGCGCGATGGGATTGTGATCGAGCTGGCGCCAGCGGATCGGGTCCAGGTCCCGGAAGAGGTTGATCACCTCGGGCTGCCAGCTCCACCACAGGTTCCTCGCCAGCGCCACGCACTTGTCGTACAAGGTCTCGGCAGCCAGGAGATTGGCAGCAAGCGGCCGCGCGCCCGCGGACGGAAGCGTATCAGTGTGGCTCATCACAAACCCCGCAAACGCCAGCAACCACCTTGACGAACCCTGAGCCGCTTATCGCGTTCCAAAAACGTAAACAAAGGATTATAACGCGGCAGGCAGGCTAGAACGACCCCAGTTGGCCCGCGGCGACGGCACGATTTCAGCGTGGCCGGGGAGGGCGGAAAATTCCGGCGGGCGGACCACTGCCATGACAGGCCGGCGGCCTTTCGGCATCGCCACCGACATTGCCAGGGGCATTGCCGCCGCGTGAATCCAGGCAGAGCCGCGAAACTGGAAAGACTGGGTAAACAGGGAAGCGAAAGCTGGCGCGGAAACACCACTATGGCAGTGGTGATTCGGCGCCGTGATGATTCGGCGGAGAGCGGATGCCGCCAAGCGCCTCTTTGGCGCTCCGATACTCGCCGTACCCCGCACGCTCCTTCGCCTTGAGCATCCGGAAGGCCCCGGGCGGTGAACGGTTACTGGTCGTGCCACCGAGCCGGGTTATCCGGCCGGGGGGTGGCCGGCTGCCGCACCGTGCCGCTCCAAGAGCAGTTCCAGGTAGCTTCGCCTTTCGCTGGCCCGCAGGCCGAGTTCCGCGGCCAGCGATTGCAGCACCGCCTTGGCCGGCTCGACCGCCTGGCAGTCGGTTACCAGTTCCAATTCCACATAGGTGCCGACGTTTTCGACCGCATCGAGCGATACTTCCACCTGCCGGGCCAGCCACATGACCAGGGCCTTGCGGCGGGTCTTGCGGACCTCGGCCACGGGGTGGAATCCCAGGGCCTCGAGCAGTTCTCGCCACGTTTCGGCGGCGCCGGGCAGGGGGAGATCGATTTCCTGCCGCGTCTTGGTGGTCGTATCGACCTTCGGGCCTTTGTAGGTGATGTAGGCCAAGGGGCCGGCCCTACGAATCCGCAGGGCCTCGTCGGTGCGTGCGAAGTCCCGGGCCGGGTGGGCAAAGTACAGGTCCGACTCCTGCCGCACCTCCCCCCACGTGGCCCCCAGGGCGGCCAGACGCGAAGCCACCTCGTCCAGGTCCGCCACGGCGAACTTCTGCTCGACTTCCATCCGCATGGTTTATGCCGCCGGTTGCTGGACAGCGCCGCCAAGAGTTTCTTGAGAAACGCGGCCGGTCACCGGAGCCGCCTCGAGATGCGCCGCGGCCGCTGTGGGTCACTGTACCGCCATCGGCCCGCCGTGGGTAGGGGCAATTGCACCGGTGGAGCCAGTTGCGTGGTGGGGAGGTGGTTGGCCGGCCACCCGGGGCCAGAAGCCGCACGAAGTGCATCCGGGCCGCCGGTTCGCGGAGATCTAGGCAAACTAGGCAAACCGTGCTTGCGGCCTCATGTCGGCCGGACCAAGGCCACTGGCCTGGCCGAAGCCTTTTCTGTCAGCGGCTAGGCACGGCAGCGTCCCCAGCCGGAACCCGCCCCCCTCTTGGAGGCACAAACCTTGCGCACCCCGCCCCTTGTGGAGTCGGTTCGCCAAGCGGTGCTGACCCACTTCGCGCAACAGGGCCAACCCGGTGTGTCCGCCGAGGCGCTGCGCGAAAGCATTCTCATCCGGAACGGTTATTACGCCGGGCGGAGGTTTTCGTATGGGGGGCTTTTGGCCGTGTGGTCGGCCGAAAGCGGGGAAATCGCCTTTTCCGGCGGCCAGAGACGCCCATTCGGGTACCGGATGGGGAACCTATCCGGAGGGCGGCATAACCTCTGCGCGCCCGTGGCCGCTGGCCCGCTTCCCTTGCCGACCGCGTTCAATACGGGCCGGGGTGGTTGTCGTCGGCCAGTTCCACGTGCAGTGCCCCCAGCATCCGAGTCAGGGCAGCTTCCTTGCGGCTGATGAAGGGCACGTTGTCGAGGATGATGGCTCGCCGCTCGCTGCTGATCTGCAAGATCAGCCGGCCGGAGCCCAACAGCAGGTACTCGAAAACGTCGGTAATCTCCTTGTCGATCCGCAGATTGGGGGCCGGGAACCGCTCCAGATTGCTGAGGATGCCGTGGTGGTGCAAAAGCTCGTTGCGGCGGACCTCCCAGTAATCGAACCGCGTGGTGCACCACGCCAGAAAGAAAAGCACGCCCAGCACGGTGGTT
>JBBIQF010000230.1:0-4886 GCA_037442445.1 Planctomycetaceae bacterium | reverse complement strand
GCATTGGCCAGCGGCTGGTACTGGTGCAATAGCGCCGAAAGCGCCGGCAGCAGGTCGGGCCGTTTGAGGAACAATAGCCACAAGGCCATGGCCACGGCCACCACGAAGAAGAACAAGGTCAGCGAGATCGTGCGCGGGAAGTCGAACGCCAGGATGACCAGGTTCAGTGCCAGTACGATCAAGAATACGGTGGTCATGCTGGCCCCGCGGGCGCGGGCCACTTCGGGGGCCAGGCCGCCTGCCTCGCCGGCCGCCTGCGCCGGGGCCGCAGCCGGGACCCAATCCGGCGGGCCAGCAATGCTCAGATACACGGCGGCGATGAATGCCGCGATGAGCGTGGGGTACAGAAACACAATCTTGGGGTAGGGGACGATCTTGATGACCTCGGGGGCCTCCTCCCGTTTGCGCGGGGGTTCCGGGGTGACCGGGGCCGCCGGGGGCGGGGTGGACTCGATCGAGTTCGGCTCCGACATGGGTGCTTCTCCCACAAGAGTGGCACGGCAAAGGGCCGGCAGAGACTGGCCGCACGACAGTATCCAGTGTAGCCGGTCCGCCGGCTGGCGAAAAAGGGGGGGCGGCCAGGCGGCCGGTGGTGCGGCCTTATGCGGCGGCGGCCACGACCTTGCGCGCGGCATCCGTCAGGCCGTCGGCCGTGATGATGTCCAGCCCGCTTTCGGCCAGCATCCGCCGCGCGTCGTCCACTTCGGTGCCTTCCAGGCGGACGACCAAAGGCACGCGGAACCCCACCGATCGGTAGGCCTGGAGGATGGCTTCGGCAATCGTGGTGCAGCGCATGATGCCGCCGAAGATGTTGACCAGCACCGCGCGCACATCGCCATCGTCCAGCAGGATGCGGAAGGCCTCGGTCACCTGGTGCACGTTGGCCCCGCCGCCGACGTCCAGAAAATTGGCCGGCTCGCCCCCGTGCAGCTTGATGAGGTCCATGGTGCTCATCGCCAGCCCGGCCCCGTTGACCAGGCAGCCGATGGTGCCGTGGAGCTTGACGTAACTGAGGCCCTCCTGGGCGGCCCGGACTTCGGCGGGCTGTTCCTCGGCCAGGTCCCGCAGGCCCACCAGTTCCGGATGCCGGAACAGGGCGTTGTCGTCGAAGGTCATTTTGGCGTCCAGGGCCACCAGTTGCCCTTCGTGCGTCAGCACGCAGGGGTTGATCTCCACCAGGCTGCAATCGTGGCGGACGAAGACCTCGGCCAGGGCCCGGAGGAAGGATTCCGACTGCCGGGCGGCAGGGCCGGCCAGGCCCAGCTTGTGGGCCAGTTTGCGGGCCTGGAAGGGGTGCAGCCCCGCGTCGGGGTCGAAGGGTTCGCGGAAGATGCGTTCGGGCGACCGGGCCGCCACCTGCTCGATCTCCATTCCCCCGTCGGGCGACGCGATGAGCACCGGTTGCTTCAACCCGCGGTCCACCACGATGCCCAGATAGAGTTCCCGCGCGATGTCACAACCCTGTTCGACCAGCACGCGGCGGACCACCTGGCCGGCCGGGCCGGTCTGCGCCGTCACCAGCGTATGGCCCAGCAGATTGCGGGCCACCTGCTCCGCCTCGGCAGCGCTATGGACCACCTGCACCCCGTGCTGGCCGGGGACCTCGCGGATGGTGCCTTTACCCCGGCCGCCTGCGTGAATCTGCGATTTGATGACCGCCGCCCGGCTGCCGAGCTGCTGGAATGCGCTGACGACATCCTGGGGAGTGTCGGCCACATGGCCGGGCAGCACGGCCACGCCGGCCTGGCGGAGCAATTCTTTGGCCTGGTATTCGTGGATCTTCATCGCCTGGCGAGCAGTTTCTTCAGTTGGTTCCAAGGGCGGGTGTTGGCCACATCGGCCGCCGTCAGACCCCCGCGGCGGGCCTGGAGCACCCCGTAGCGCAGCGCATCCAAGCCGTTTATGTTATGCGCATCGGTGGCGATGACAATGGGGACGCCCAGGCGCTTGGCGGCCGCACAGGCCACGTCATCCAGGTCCAGGCGCGAGGGGTGGGCGTTGAGTTCCAGGCATTTGCCGTGATCGCGGGCGGCGGCCAGCACGGCGTCCAGGTCGATTTCGTAGGGCTTGCGCTTGTTGATCAGCCGGCCGGTCGGATGGGCCAGCGCCGACACGTAGGGGTTGCGCAGCGCCCCGATCGCCCGCTCGGTGATCCGCTGCCGGGGCTGGTTCTGGCCGAAGTGGATGCTGGCCACCACCCAGTCGGCCTGGGCCAGGACCTCGTCGGGCAGGTCCAGCGCCCCGGATTCCAAAATGTCCACCTCGACCCCTTTGAGGAGCTTGAAGTTCTTCAGCCGCCGGCTCAGGCGGTCGATCTCCGCCCATTGCTGCAAGAGCCGCTCGGCCGAGAGCCCGTTGGCCACCGTGGCCCGTTTGGAGTGGTCGGTGATGGCCAGGTACTTCAGCTTGCGCCGCTTGGCGGCTTCGACCATTTCCTCGATGGTGGCCACCCCGTCGGACCACGTGCTGTGCACATGCAGGTCGCCCCGCAGATCGCCCAGTTCCACCAGCGTCGGAAGAGCACCGGCGGCGGCCCACTGGAACTCCTCCCGCGCCTCGCGCAGCTCCGGCGGAATCCAGGGGAGGCCCACCGCGGCGTACACCTCTTCCTCGGTGCGGCCGGCCACCCGCTCCTCGCCGCGGAACACTCCGTATTCGTTGATCTTCAGCCCTTTTTGCCGGGCCATGGTCCGGAGTTCCACGTTATGGGCCTTCGAGCCGGTGAAGTACTGTAGCGCGGCCCCAAACGATTCGGCCGGCACCACGCGCATATCCACCTGGAGGCCGAATTGCAGCCGGACCGACATCTTGGTATCGCCGCGGGCCAGCACGTCGGCCACGTCGGGAAAAGCCCCGAAGCGGTCCATGGCCTCGGCCGCAGGATCGGCGACCACCAAGAGGTCCAGGTCGCCCACCGTGTCTTTGCCCCGCCGATAGCTGCCGGCAAACTCCATTTGCCGGATGGCCTTGCAGCCCTTCAGATGTTCGCGCAGGGCCTGGGCCACCGGGTCCGCCTCGGCCCAGTAGATGCGGCTGCCCGCCGCCATCGCCAGCTCCAGCCCCTCGAGAATGGCCGCCTCGGTCTTCTCGCCGAACCCCTTCAGCTCCCGCACCCGATGGGCCTGGCACGCCTCGCGGAGTTCCTCCAGCGTCTTGATGCCCAACTCGTGATACAACGCCGCCGTGCGCTTGGGCCCCAGCCCCGGCACCCGCATGATGGCCAGCACGCTGGCCGGAATCTGCGCCAACAGTTCCTCCAGCATGGGCAAGGTGCCGGTCCGCACCAGGGTGGCGATCTTTTCGGCCAGGTCGGCACCGATCCCCTGGATCGCCGTCAGCCGCGCGCCATCGCCTTCCACCATGCTCGAAACCGGAGTGGGCAAATCCTGGATGGTGCGGGCGGCATTGCGGTACGCCCGCACCCGGAACGGATTGGCCCCCTGGAACTCCAGGAGATCGGCAATCTCCTCGAACACCGCGGCAATCTCGGCATTGGTCATGGCGCAAGGTCCCCGACCGGAAGCAAGGCCCTTTGGGCTACTGTTGATTGTACACCCCCGGCGGAGCCCCGACCGAGCCCCACGCGCCCCTGCACCCCGGAGCTGGGCCGATGGCCAGCCATGCGGCCAAACGCATAGGCCCACGGGGCCGTATGGGTTGGTAACCGTTCACGCCCCGGGGCCTTCTCGATGCTCAAGGCGAAAGAGCGTGCGGGGTACGGCGAGTATCGGAGCGCGGCGGACGCGACGGAGCGCGGCGGACGCGACGGAGCGCGGCGGACGCGACGGAGCGCGTCCCTCCAAGGTGGAGGGCCACGCTCTGTCGTGGCCGAGGCATTGCGCGTTGACTGGTAACGTCCCGGGCCTTGAACGGTTACTAGGGCTTGCGGCCGGTTGCGCTGTCTTGCCCTGCATTGACGGCGGGCCGCCGCGGGTCTAGGCTGGGTTGCAAGGTGTTATGCTTGGCCATGGGGTTCTCGTGCCGCCCAGGCAGCGGTTGCGGTGCAGGCGATTGAGCGGGGGCGCAAGCCGGGCAGACGATGCACTATTCAAGAAAGTGGCTTTTCGTAGCGCGAGGGCTTGGCCCTCGGGGGGTATGGATGCGGCGGGTTACCACCGGCAAGACCATTTTGGGCCCGGCGGCGCGCCCTGGGGCCGGGCGTGCGGGGGCAGTTGGGGGCACGGCCCGGCGTGCGGCGCTCCGGGCGGCGCTCATCGCGGCCATAGGGCTTGCCGCGGTGATGGCGCAGGGCGAATCCGGCCGGGTGGACCAGGTGGTGGGCGGTAATCTCCGCGTGACCTTCGACACGCTGGGGTTTCCATCCCTGGGGTATCGGCCCATCCGGGTTCAAGTGGCGCCCTTGGTTCCGCTTGCCGCCCCGCGGGCGCTTACGGTTGAGGCGTCGGTGAAGTCGCCGGAGTTGCCGGCCTCCGAGCTGGTGGTCAGCCAGCCCGTGGAGCTTCCCCCCGGAGCGGCGGCGGTGGAAACCACCTTGTCGTTGCCGCCGGGGAGCGTGGGCCAGTGCGTATTGAACGTGCTGGAGAATGGCCAAGCGGTGCCTGGGCTGCCGGCCCGGGCCGCGGTGCCGTTGGACCTCGAAATCGGGGTGCCCAACCTTTTTCCCCGGGTGCTGGCTGTCGGCGCAAGCGGGCCCGATTTCGGCGAACTGGCCGCCGCGCTGTCGATGGGCGTCAACCTTGCGCAGATGCCGTTTGGCGGGCCGCGAATCGGGGGAATGGTGGGCACGCGGACCTTTGCGTGGCGGCCGCGGTCCCAACTCCCTCGCCGGTGGATCGATCACTCCGGTGCTGATCTGGTTTGCATCACGCTGGCGGATCTGGCGGCGCTGCGGGCCGAGGATCGCGAGGCTTTCGAAGCCTTGCGCG
>JBBIQF010000229.1:0-9752 GCA_037442445.1 Planctomycetaceae bacterium | reverse complement strand
CAGGCTCCGCGACGACTTGGCCCCCACCGCGATGATCACCGCCGGAAACTGCCGCCGCAATTCGGCCAACGAGATATCCCGGCCCACGGTAACATGGCACCGCACCTCCACACCCAAGGCCTGGATGATGGCCACATCCCGGGCGATCAATGGCCGCGGCAGGCGATACGCCGGCACCCCCAGGGCCAACATCCCGGCGGGCACCGGCTCCATCTCGAACACCACCGGCCGTAAACCCAACAGCGCCAGATCGTGGGCCGCCGCAAGTCCCGCCGGGCCTGCCCCCACGATGGCCACGGGCTGCCCCTCAGCCGGCCGAAACCTCCCCGACACCGAGGCCCGCACCAGCGCCGCCATCTCCTCGGCATCGGCCGACATCTGCTCCGGCAACTCGGCCTGGCGGAGCATGGCCAGAACCTCTTCCGCCGGGCGGGTTTCCGCCCCCGAGTGCTCGCAGGCAAAGCGCTTCAGCGCCCGGATGGCGATCGGCTGGTCGGTGGCGACGAACCGGCCGTCCGCATCCACCCGCGGCACTTTCCCCCGCCGGCATGCCGCCTCGCAAGGTGCCCCGCACACCCGGCCGCAGATCGAGGCCAACGGGTTCGGGCCCCGGGCGATGCGGTACGCCTCGTCGTACTTTCCCGCCGCGATCGCCCGCACATACCCCCGGGCATCGGTATGCACCGGGCAGGCCACCTGGCAGGAAATCAACTGCCGGTGGTACCCTTCGCCGGGCACTTCGACCTGGAGTCGGGAGGAGATGCTGGTCATGGGCGCGCCCCCCTCTTGCGGCGCGGCGCAGGGCGCGCCGGCAGGGCCCCGCCGCTCCGCGCACGGCTTGCCCAGCCCCGTTGCCTCGCGACCGTACAGCCGGCCAGAAAGCACGGCACCTTGCCCCGCAGCGCGGGCGAAGGTTCCGGCCGGGCCAGGAAATCGGCCAGCCTCCACCGATCCAGCACCCCCACGATGGCGCGGTGCAACTCGGCCCCGGCCTGATGCAAGGCACAGACCCCCGAAAGGTCTTCCGTGGCGCTACAGAAATCGCCGAGGATGGCCCCTTGGCAGGCCTCGACGATCGCCCGCAGACTGACCGCCTCGGGCGGGCGATGCAGCACCACCCCGCCCCCAACGCCGCGGTGTGCCCGCAGGATGCCCGCCTTGACCAGATGGCGGATGACCTTGGCCAGATACGTGGCCGACTCCCCCAACTCGATGGCGATCCGCGGCGGGGGGACCGGCCCCCCGGGTCGCGCAGGCCCAGGTACACCAGGGCCCGGATCGCCGAAAGCGAGGTCTTGGTCAGCACGGTTATTGGCCAAAAAGGACAACTGATGTCCGCATTATCGTCCTTTTGTCCGGCCTGTCAATACCCCGGACAATAGAATCGCCCCTTTTTCGCAGCCGCCGCTGGCTTTTTGCCGCCCGCAAACGCCACAGACCTTCACCGGCAGAAGCGGTAGGGTGCGTGCTTGGCGCGCACGCGCCCCGGCGGAATGAGGAATGACGAATGCCGAAAGCCAAATGTCGAATGACCAAGCACCAAGGACCAAGGCCAAGGACGGGCCGCGGGGTTTATCGCGGCGGTGTACGCCGTACGCGATCGGCTTGGCCGGCGTCCACCGGCGGCTTACGCCGCTGGCTCACGCGCTTGGTCATTGGGGCTTGGTCATTGGTGCTTCGTTCGTCATTTGACTTTCGACATTCGTCATTCGCCCCGCGTGCGTGCCAAGCCGGTAGGGTGCTCTGCGAGCACCGAACAGGCAGCCACGGTTTGGTGCTCCGAGAGCACCCTACTTGGTCATTCGTGCTTCCTTCGACATTCGTCATTTGACTTTCGACATTCGTCATTCGCCGCGCACCCTACCGCGCCATTCGCCCCGCGCCGCTACGGGGCAGCCAGCTTTTTCATCACCCAGGCCACGTTCAGCGCGAGGTTGCGGACCGTGGCCATCCCCTCGGTATCTTCTTTGACCCGGCCTTTTTCCAGGCCGAAGGCGATGTTCCAGTACGTCGATCCCGGTACGATCATCTCGTTGATCAGAAAGAAGTAATTGATCTGGGCGAAGGTGAAGTTATGGCCGGCCCGGCGGGCGACCACGATGGCGGCCCCCACTTTGCGCCGCAGGAAGTTCTGTTTCATGCGGGCGACATAGCCCACGCGGTCCAACAGGGCCATGGTCTGGGGCGTGGCCGAGCCGAAGTACACCGGCGAACCCACCAGAATCCCGTCGGCGTTCTGGAACCGCTCGATCATGCCCTCGCAGGCGGGGTCTTCTTGAACGCACCGGAAGCCTTCGGCCGTGGCACAGCCCCGGCAGGCCATGCACGGCCGGATGGGCCGATCGGCCAGAGAAAGAAACTCGGTTTCCAGCCCCTGCTCTGCCAGGACATCCAGCGCGGTTTGCACGAGGATATCGGTGTTGCCGCCGCGCCGCGGGCTGCCCGATATGCCAAGGACTCGCATAGGTCACCTCCCGGGTTGCATCGTCGCAGAATACCGTTGGGTGCAAGATACTGTGGAAGGCGCACGGTGGGAATGGCCCCGGAGTGCCGCCGTCTCGTCCCTTGTGGTGCAGCCGTCTCGGCTGCCTGTGCTTCAGCCGTCCCGGCTGCCTCTGGGTGGGCAAGAGGCCCGCGCGCCCCTCCGTGCTCGGCCGCAGAATTCTCCCCATCCGTTTACGACGGCGTGCCGATGAGGATGCCGGCGATGGTGGCGGTCATCAAGGTGGCCAAAGCGCCGCCGACCATGGCCCGCAGGCCGTAGCGGGCGAACACTTCGCGGCGGGAAGGCACCAGTCCTCCTACGCCGCCAATCTGCACCGCCACCGAGCCGAAGTTGGCAAACCCGCACAGGGCATACGTGGCGATGATGGTCGAGCGGGGCGACAGTTGCTCGCGGAGGGCCTGAAGGTCGCTGTAAGCCAAGAACTCGTTGAGCACGATCTTCTTGCCCAGCAGCATGCCTACCAGCGGGGCGTCTTTCCATTCGACGCCCAGCACCCACGCCAGCGGGGCGCACACCCAGCCCAGCATCCTTTCGAGCGACAGCGGGGCGCCGGCCACGGCAGGCAACAGGCTCAGGCCCCAGTTCAAAGCGTGGACCAAAGCCACGAAGGCGATGAGCATGGCCGCCACGTTCAGCGCCAAGCGCAACCCCTCGGAAGCCCCGCGGCAGGCGGCATCCAGCACGTTCACATCGGTCCGGGGCACCTCGATCCGCACCGTGCCTTTGGTGAGCGAGGTCTCGGTCTCGGGCACCATGATCTTGGCGATGACCAGCGAGGCGGGTGCGGCCATCAGCGAGGCGGCCAAGAGGTGCCCCGCGTCGATCCCCATGCCCACATACGCCGCCATCACGCCGCCGGCCACGGTGCCCATGCCCGCGGTCATCATGGCCATGATCTCCGAGCGGGTCATGCTCTCCAGGTAGGGGCGGATCACCAAAGGCGATTCGGTCATCCCCACGAACACCTCGCTGGCCGCCGCCAGCGATTCCGTGCCCGAGGTATCCATCACCCGCACCATCACCCACGCCATCGCCCGCACCACCCATTGCATGATCCCCAGGTGGAAGAGCACGGCCATGACCGTCGAAACGAAGATGATGGTCGGCAGCACCTTGAAGGCCAGATAGTGGTGCTTGTAGGTTTCCGGGAACTTGGGATCGCCCGAGCCAAAGACGAACTCGGCGCCGGCATCCGAGAACTCGACCAGGCGGGTGATGAACTGCCGGGCGGCCTGGAACACGCGCTGCCCCGGCGCGGTCCAAAGCAGGGCCATCGCCAGAAGCAGTTGCAACACCAGGCCGCTGGCAATGAGCCGCCAGTTCATGGCCCGGCGATTCTCGGACAACAGCCAGGCCAGAAGCATCACCACCACCAGACCGACGAGACTGACCAGGCGCTCCATGGGCAGACGCTTGCGGGGGCCGGCACGCGGCGCGTGCCCGCGCGCCGGCGATTTGCGGCAGTTTTGGCCCATGGTAGCCCGCGGCCCGGCCCGATGCAACGCAAGTCGCCCGAGGCCGCCGCGCCGGTCGCCTACTGCCCCTGGCGGAACTTGTCGAAATACTCCTGGGCGTGCTGGCGGTGCTTGCGCGACATCCGCTGGTCGGTCAGAGGATCGGCCGGCTGGGACCGGGCGGCCTGCACCTGTTCGAGAATCTGCTGGCGGACCTGGCCTTTGACGATCGGCCCTTCGACCTCGCCCACCACCGTACCGGCGCCGGGGCGGACCTTGGCCGGCGTGCGGGTGTCGTAGAAGCTCACCGGGTTCTCTTCTTCCGGCCGGTCGCCGGCGCCGCGGCCTTTGCCCAATGCCGGCCCTTCGACCAGCAAATCGCCCTGGCATCCTTCGCAGCCTTCGCCGCCGCAGTGGGGGCAGAGCATCCGCCGCCGGGCAGCGTCCAACTCGTCCATGGCCTCCTGGATCATCTCGAACTCGCCGAGTTGCTCGCGGAGGGCTTCCAGATCGGCCTGCATGTCTTCCAGGGTCTTGGCGGCCTCGTCGATCTGGCCGCCTTCCATGGCCTGGGCGCAGCGGCCCAGCTTGCGGGCCAGTTCCTCGAGCTGCTTCATCTGCGGGCGCTGCGATTGCAGTTGGCGAAGTTGCTCCTGGAGTTTGTCCGCCTCGGCGTGCCGCCCCTCCTTGCGAAGCTGCTCGATCTGCTTGGCCAGCGCTTCCTCCGCCTGGCGGTGCGCCTGGGCCAGGTTTTCGAGTTTTTTCTGGGCTTCGGCCAACTGGCGGGCCAGGGCCTGGCGCTCCTCGGGCTTCAGTTTGCCTTCGGCCAGTTGCTTGCGCAGCGCCTCCAGCTCGCGCTCGGCCACCTTCAAGTCGCCCTTGGTCAAAGCCGCCAGAACGCGATCGGCCGGGCCGCGGCTGAGGTTCTTCAGTTGTTCGAGTTGTTTTTCCACCGCCTCGGCCCCGCCCAACTCTTGCCGGCGCTTCTCGAGCATCTGGGACAGGTCGTGCAGCTTGGCCAGCGCGTCCTTGCGGTCGCCCAG
The DNA here is from genome assembly GCA_037442445.1 of Planctomycetaceae bacterium. Lineage (GTDB taxonomy): Bacteria > Planctomycetota > Planctomycetia > Pirellulales > Thermoguttaceae > JANLFZ01. The sequence goes on along the minus strand of JBBIQF010000229.1, from coordinate 4,749 downwards.
GGTCTTGGAGGCCTCGGCCAGTTCCCGCTCCAAGCGGAGGAACAGGTCTTGGGCCTCCTTGAGCCCTTCCTGCCGGGCTTGCTGGCGTTTTTCGGCCAGTTTGGACTGGAGCGTGGCCTGCGATTTCTCCACCTGCTGGCGGGCGGCCTCGGGATTGGTGCGGTTGTCGGCGGTCCGGTCTCCGGCGGCCGGTACCACCAGGGCGATAACCACCGCGGCTATGGCCGGCAGCAAGGGCAACAGCAACTGCCGCGGCGGACGGAGGGCGAACTGCTCGGCCAGGTCGATGCGGGCCGCCTGGCGCTGGGCATCGGCCAACAGCGCCTGCCCCACCGGCGTCTGCCGCTGTGGATCTTCCAGGGCCATCGCACTGGATATCCGCTCTTTCAGGCGGAAGCGGCGATCGATCTCCAGGGCGGCCTCCAACGGCCCCCGGCCGCTAACCCACGCCCACCCCGCAGCCAGCACCACCCCCATGGCCAGCGCACCGGCGGCAAGGCCCCAGGGTTCGATCCCCAGCGGCCACCGCTTGTCGATCCCCACCAGCACCGCGGCCAGGGCCAGCGTGGCGAACCAGCACCACCCTAACGCCTGCACGAAGCGCTGCACCCCCAGACGCCACTGCGCTCGGCGGACTTGCTTGCGGATGAGGTCCATGGCAGTACCTGTCTGCCCTCCAGAACGGCAAAGACCGGCCCTTGGGCTTCGCCGGCTGAATTATATCACCCCGGGCAGGCCGACGCTATGATAATGCCTTTGCGCGGGGATTGGGCCTGCATACCTTTCCCGCCAACTTCCAGGGAAACCGAGCGATGACCGACTTTCGGATCGAGCGTGATTCGATGGGCGAGGTGCGGATTCCCGCCCAGGCCTATTATGGGGCGCAGACCCAGCGGGCGGTGGAGAACTTTCCCATTTCCGGCACGCGCCTGCCGCCGGCGCTGATCCATGCCCTCGGGCTGGTCAAATGGGCGGCGGCCGTGGCCAACCGCGATCTGGGGCGGTTGACCGGCTCGGGGAAGCGGCCGCTTTCCTCGCGCGAGGTGTCGGCCCTTTTGGCCGCCTGCCGCGAGGTGTACGAGGGGAAGTTCGATGACCAGTTTCCGGTCGACGTGTATCAGACCGGCTCGGGCACATCGAGCAACATGAACGCCAACGAGGTGATCGCCAACCGGGCCATCGAGCTGGCCGGCGGCGACCGCTTCCAGCCGGAAAAGCCGATCCACCCCAACGACCACGTGAACCTGGGGCAGAGCACCAACGACATTTTTCCCACGGCCATCCATGTGGCGGCCGCGGTGGGCATCCGTGGCGAACTGGTGCCGGCCCTTACGCGCTGTGCCGAAGCATTGGCCGCCAAAGCCGCCGCATGGCAGGGGATTCTGAAGATCGGGCGGACCCACCTGGCCGATGCCACGCCGCTGACCCTCGGCCAGGAAATAAGCGGGCTGGCACGGCAGTTGGAGCTTTCGGTCGGGCGGGCCGAGCGGGCCCTCCAGGCCGTCCTGGAATTGCCCGCCGGCGGCACCGCCGTGGGGACCGGCATCAATACCCATCCCGAGTTCGGCCGGCGCGTGGCCGAAATCCTCGCCCACGAGACCGGCATCCCCTTCCGCGAGGCGGCCAACCATTTCGAGGCCAACGCCCAGCGCGACGGGCTGGTGGAATGCCACGGCCAGTTGCGGTGCATCGCCGTAACCTTGTTCAACGTGGCCAACAACCTCCGCTGGCTGGGCTCCGGCCCCCGCTGTGGCTTCTACGAGGTCAAACTGCCCGACCTGCAACCCGGCAGTTCCATCATGCCGGGCAAGGTCAATCCCGTGATGTGCGAAAGCCTGATGCAGGTCGCCGCCCGGGTGGTGGGCAACGACCAGACGATCGCCCTGTGCGGGGCGGCCGGCGGCCAATTCCAACTCAACATCATGATGCCCCTGATGGCCGCGGCGGTGCTCGAAAGCATCGCACTGTTGGCCCGGGGTTGCACCGCATTTACCCAGCGGGCCGTGGTGGGCATGGAACCCAATCCCGAGGCCTGCGCCAGCGCAGTCGAAAAAAGCCTCGCCCTGGCCACCGGATTGAACCCGCTGTTGGGGTATCTCCAGGCCGCGGCGATCGCCAAAGAGGCCTTCCAGACCGGCAAGACCATCCGCCAGGTGTGTTTGGAGAAAGGCGTCCTGCCGGCCGAACAACTGGAAGCCGCCCTGGACCCCTGGCGCATGACCCGGCCACAATGACACCCCCCGGCCTTGCGCGCCGGCAAAGCCGGGCGTCCAGCGATGGCCCGAGGCAGGCCAGGAACCCTCGCGGCGGGCCGAGGCAAGACCGAAGATGCGGCTCGACACCAGCCGCCACCGCCTGGTCGACGGCAGCCCGGCCGCAAGCCCCCGGTACGAGGTTTTTGCATGTCGCACTCTTCACCCCCGTCCGCCACCCCCTTGCGAAGTTTCGTGGTGATTCCCGCGCGCCTGGAGTCCACGCGCTTGCCCCGCAAGCTGCTACTCAACCAGACGGGCAAGCCGCTCATCCAGCACACTTACGAGGCGGCGGCGCGGGCGACCCGGCCTGCGGGGCTGTGCGTGGCCTGCGACCACCCGGCCATTTTGGAAGCGGTTCGGGCGTTTGGGGGCAATGCGGTCCTGACCGACCCGGCGGCCCCTAGCGGGACCGATCGCGTGGCCGAAGTAGCCCGCGGGCTGGTGGATTTCCCCATCATCGTCAACGTCCAAGGCGACGAGCCGGAAATCGCAGGCAGCGCGATCGACCTGGCGGTCCGCTTGCTGGAGGAGCACCCCGACGCCGTGATGGCCACCTTGGCCGCCCCCATCCGCACCCGCCACCAACTCGAAGACCCGGCGTGTGTAAAGGTGGTGTTCGACCGCTCTGGCCGGGCGTTGTATTTCAGCCGGAGCCCCATCCCCCGGCCAAGGACGTGGGATGACGCCTGGCTACACACGTCGCCGCCATCGTTTTACCAGCACGTGGGCCTCTATGCATACCGCCGGGAGTTTCTGCTGGAGCTGGCCCGGATGCCCCAGGGGGAACTCGAGAAGATCGAAAAATTGGAGCAACTGCGGGTTCTGCAGGCCGGGTATTCGATCCTGGTGGGGGTCATCGACCCACCCACGCTGGGCATCGATACCCCCCAGGATTACGAGGAGTTTGTCCGCCGGTGGCGAAGCCGGCAGTCGGAGCGCTAGCCGGCCCGGATACGGCGGAGGGCGTATCTCAGAAAAACGGGATTCGTGGGCCCCGGCCAATGGCGGGCTAGCGGGAAGATTCCTCGCAAGCCACACTAAGGTCAAAGCAGGCCCGTTTACGGGCCTTGCTGGCGAAGCGGTCCTAGGCCCGGCCTTCAGGCCGGGTTCGGCAGCGCAGGCGCTGGTTTCCCCTTGCGCCAGTGTCAGCCCCCTTTTAGGGGGATTTTATGCTGCAAGCCCACGGCGGTAATGATGCCAAGAGGAGGCCCGTAAACGGGCCTGACACCGGGGCCAGGGACAGATGAGACAACACCTGCACGCGCACACTACCCGGCGTAAACGCCGGGCCTATGAGCCGCCTGCGATGGCAAACGCCCGTAAACGGGCGTCGGCCAACGGCTGCCCCGGTAGGTACCGCTTGTTCGATCCGACAGCAAGGGGGGTGCGTCGCGATTCACGCTTTCTCGGCGCTGTGACCCGGTGAGACGGCACGTCAGCTCTTGCCGTCTTCAAGTGAAGATAGGTGGTCTAGGGCGACCGGCGAATGGGTATCCGGCCAATTGGTTTTCCTCTTGACCCCATTGCGGGGTCGCTTATGCTTTGCTTTCGGTAACCGATCGCCCCTCTCTCGGAGTACTGCGGATGGACAAGGACGAGATTCTCGAAAAACTTGCTCGCCACGAAATCACCACCGAGGAGGCCAAGCGCCTCCTGGAGGAAGCCGAAGGCCGGCCCCCTCGCGGCACCCTCTATCTGAAGGTGAGTCCCAAGGGGGCCGTCAGTTTGTATGGCCTCCAGCGAATGCCGGTAACCCTGTACATGGAGCAGTGGTTACGGCTGTTGGACTATGGCGACGAAATCCGCAAGTTCATCGCCGAGCACGAGCACGAATTGAAACGCAAGGGGGCATGATCGGCCCAGCCGTTCATGGCGTCTCGACCACCCAGATATTGCGGAACCGCACCGGGTTGCCATGGTCCTGGAGGTGGATGGGGCCCGGTTCCGGCCCTTCCTTGAGGATGGCCGCTACGGTGGCGTGCGGAATCTCCACGTTCTCGTGGATGACCACGCCGTTGTGCCGCACGGTCATGCGGGCGTTTTTCACCTTCTTGCCGTCCTTGAACTCCGCGGCGGTGAACTCGACATCGTAGGTCTGCCATACCAGCGGAGGCAGGCACATGTTGACGGCCGGCCTGGCCACCCGGTAGATGCCGCCGCACTCGTTGTCTTCGCCCTCCAGGCCGAACGAGTCCAGGATTTGCACTTCGTACCTCCCCTGGGCGTAAAAGCCGCTATTGCCCCGGGCCTGGCCGCGGTCGAAGGGCTGGAACGGGGTGCGGAACTCCAGGTGGATGCGGAAGCTCTGGAACTTCCGCTTGCTGTTGTTGCCCTGGGTCAAGAACGGCCCGTCCATGGTGCCCGGCGTGAAGTGCTCGCCGGAAGTGCCGTCGAACAACACGATCGCCCCGGGCGGCGGCTTCTGGCCGAGCGTGGGGCTTTGGCGATGCACCTTTTCGAGGACCGCCAGGGTGGTCGAGCCCTCGGTAACCGT
>JBBIQF010000228.1:1259-9753 GCA_037442445.1 Planctomycetaceae bacterium | reverse complement strand
ACCCAGCATCGCATCCGCCACTTGCCGGTGCTCTCCGAGGGCCGCCTGGTAGGCATCGTCTCGCTGGGCGACCTGGTCAAGAACCAGCTCGAACATCTGGCGGTCGAGAACCAGTTCCTCAAAAGCTACATCAGCGGATGACCGGCCTTCGGGCGGCGGGGTGGCGCCTACCCGGCGCGGGGGTAGCGGTCCAGCTTGGCCCGGTCGATCTCGATGCCTAGCCCGGGGCCTTGCGGCACGGGGAGCAGGCCGTCGGCGATTTCCAGCGGCTCGACCAGCAGATGGTCCTGGAGGTGGGCGGGGGCGCATTCGTTGCGGTCGGAAAAGGCGGGGGTGGCGGCGGCCAGTTGGAGCATGGCCGCCAAGGCGATGCCCAGCGAGGGGCCGCAGGCCAGCGAGGCACCTAATCCCCCTGCCTGGGCCACGGCGGCGGACCGGCGGGCAGCCGCCAAGCCCCCCACCTGGCGCAGATCGATGACCACGTGGGGGACGGCACCCGAGCGGAGGACGGCCAGCACATCCGCCGGGCCGCGGATGGGCCGGCCCGCAGCCAAAGGAACGCTCGTCTGCCGGCGGAGCGAGGCCGTCTGCGTCAGGTCCGGGGACCGCAGCGGGTCCAGCAGAAACTCGATCCGCTCCCCTTCCAAGTGCGAGCACAATTCCCAGGCGGTATCGAAGTCGTAGCACGCCCCGCCGTCCAGGCGGAGTTCGGTCCGTTGGGGCAGCATCTGCCGGACCGCGGTCAGCGTTTCTAAATCCTGTTCCAGGCAACCCGTGCAGGCCAACGTCTGGCCGTGGAACCCTTGCTCGGCCAGTTCCCGCGACAGTTCCGCCACATGGCGGGGCGTGGGACCGGCCACCCGAACGCTCACCGGCACTCGCCGCCGGTAACTGCCGCCGAAAAGGTGGCACAGCGGCTGGCCCGCCAGGCGCCCTACCAGGTCCCAGGAGGCCATTTCCACGGCGGCTCGCAGGGGGGCATGGCGCAGGGCTGAAAGCCCCAGAAGGTCCTCGATCTCGAAAACACTTCTGCCGCAAAGCGCTAAGAACAAAGCGTCGCGGCGGCCGGGCAGTTCTTCGGCCTGCCAGTCAATGGAGGTCTCGCCCCAGCCCTCGTGCCCGTCGGCGGTCGCCAGGCGGACCACCAGGTTCCGGACCGGCGGTGTGGCGGCTGCGGTGCCGATCTCTACCAGGTGCAGTTCCAGGTCGCTGAGGATCATGCCCGCCCGCGCTGCCGCGGCTTACAGGAGCTTAACGTGCTGAGTGGGACGCGACGCAGGCAGTGGGCGCGCCGCAGCGCCAGGGCGCCACAGAGCGCGGACGCAGCGAAGCGCGTCCCTCCAGGCAGCGCGTCCCTCCAGGGCGGGTGCGGGTTACAGGGGCCTGACCGACGACGCCCGCGGGCCGCGGTCGGTACGCCGCGCCTGCTCCAACTCGTACTCCACGCGCTGGCCCTCTTTGAGGTCGTCGAACTGCCCATCCACGACCGCCGAATGGTGAAAGAACACATCGCCGCGATCGGCGGCAATGAAACCGAACCCCCGGTCGGCCACCAGTTTCTTGATCACGCCCTGCATACACCGCACCTCCAGTGGAGGCGAGCCCGGCGGCCCGCCAACCCTGCCGCTCGACGGGGCTCCGCCCGGGGACCGGCTTCAAACGCAACAGGCTTCCAGGGGCCTGCGCTGGCCAGTGTAGCCCGAGTGCCGGCCGGCAAGCAAGCCCCCGAGCTTCCTTTCGGCCCAGGCCCACCCGGCAGGGCGCTCGGCTACGCCTCGGCCCCCACCTGGGCCATGATCTCCTCGGGAATGTTGAAGTTCGAGGAGACGTTCTGCACGTCGTCGTGATCGTCGAGGCGATTCATGAGCTTGAGGACCTTGCGGGCCACATCGGGGTCGGTCACATCGACGATGTTCTTGGGCATGCGGCTGACCTCGCGCACGTCGGGGACAATGCCGGCGGCTTCCAGGGCCTCGGAAACTTTCTGGAAGGCGTCGGGGGGGCAAGTGACCTCGAACTTGTCGCCCGCCTGGCGCACGTCATCGGCACCGGCCTCCAGCGCCACTTCCATGAGGCGGTCTTCGTCCGCCTTGTCGGCGGGGATCAGAAACAGCCCCTTCTTTTCGAACATCCAGGCCACGCAACCGGCGCTGCCCAACTTGCCGTCCGAGATTTCGAACAGCTTGCGGATTTCGGCCGCGGTGCGGTTGCGGTTGTCGGTCAGCACGTCGCAGAGGATGGCCACGCCGCCCGGGCCGTACCCCTCGTAGAGAACCTCTTCCAGATTCTCGCCGGCCAGTTCTCCGGTGCCGCGTTTGATGGCCCGCTGGATGTTCTCCTTGGGCATGCCGACGGCCTTGGCGGCTTCGATGGCCAGGCGGAGCCGCGAATTGTGGTCCGGGTCGCCGCCCCCCAGCTTGGCCGCCACAATGATCGCCTTGGACAGCTTGCTCCACAGCTTGCCGCGCTTGGCGTCGATGAGGGCCTTTTTATGTTTAATGCCAGCCCAATGCGAATGACCTGCCATAGCCTGCTCTCACGTCACTTTGTGTGGGGACCGAAGAAGCGTCGAGCCTCCGGCCGCGGGGCCGGGGGCCTGGAGTTTCTTTTCGATAGGGGCGGCCTTGGCCGGCTCGCCCGCCTGGCGGTAGGCTTTGGCCGCGCGGCCCCAGGCCGAGCGGGCCTCCTCGCGGCGGCCGAGCTGCCAATACGCGTCGCCCAGATGGTCGAGCACCGTGGGGTCGGGTTCTGCGGCGGCGGCCTTCTCCAGCTCCGGAAGGGCCTCGTTGACCCGCCCCTGGCGGAAGAGCACCCACCCCAAGCTGTCGCGGAACGCCGCATTGTTCGGCTCCTGCTTTAGGGCGCGGCGGATCATGCGTTCGGCCCGGGCCAGATGCTTGCCCGCATCCGCCCACAAATACCCCAGATCGTTCAACGCCGAGGGATCGTCCGGGAACTCGTCCAGGACCTCTTCCAGCCACCGCTCGCCCGCAGGCCGATCGCCCTCCAGCACCGCCAGGTTCGACAGGGCCAGCCGGGCGTCGCGCAGCATGTGGCGCAGGGGAGGCCAGCCGTATTCGCCTTCGTATTTGCGAATCAGTTCCTCGTAGGCCTGGGCCGCCTCGCGGTAACGCCTGGCATGAGAGAGAATCCATGCCCGGCGGAGCTCCAATCGCGGCGTTTCGCCCAATGCCGGGCGGAAATCCTTGTTCTTGGCCGCCTCCGCCGCATCGCGGGCCTGCGACAACTCGATGGCCCGGCGCACGGCAGCAAGCGCCTCGTCCGTCTTGCCGAGCATCTCCAGGCTGCCCGCCAAGTAGAACAAGAACACCGGGGCCAGCTCGGGGGCCACCTGGAGCTCGGTCCCGCGGCGCAGTACGGCCGTGGCCCGGGCATATTGCTCGTCCAGGATCAACCCCAATCCCCAGGTCAGCAGGAGATCGGCCGCCCGGTTGGGTTTGCCGCGGACGGCCTCGTCGAACAGTGGCTCGGCGTCGTCCCAGCGTTTGGCTTCGGCGGCCAGCAATGCGGCGGCCAGAAGCGGGTTGGGGTCGGGCCGGCCGGCCTGGCCGTTGAGGCGCTGGCGGGCCAACCCCACCACGGCCTGCACCAGGGCTTTGTCGTCGGCAAGGGTTTTCCCCAATTCGCCCAATGCTTCGAGCGACCCGTCCTGGGCCACCAGTTGGCCCAGCACCTCCAGGAGCTTGTCGTGCGGTTTGCCGGCGCGATAGATCTCCACCAGCCCGCGGTAGCCCAAAGGATGCGGCTTGCGGGCCAGGCAGGCGCGGTACAGCGATTCGGCCTGGTCCAAGCGGCCGGCGTGGCGGTACGCGTCTGCCAAAAAGTAGCCCAAAGCCAGGTTCTGCGGCTGCTGGGCCCGCAGCTTTTCCAGGCGCGGGATCAATGCCGACTCCTGGCGCAACGCCCGCAGGACCTCGGACCAGAGCGGCTCGGGCGGCAGGGGATCGCCGGTGGGCGAAGCCCGGAAGGCCTCTTCCAACCGGTCCAGGGCCTGCCCGGCGTTGCCCGACCGCAATGCAAGCCGCACCTGTTGCCATGCCAGGTGTGCGCCCTGGGGCGACGCCCGGTGGGCCTGCTCGAAGGCGTGCCGGGCCTTTTCGAGCTGGCCCGCCTGCAAGAAGGCCTCGCCCATCAGCCCGTACGTCTCGTCCGGGTTGGAAAGCAGGGCCTTGCGTGCGGCGGCGGTCAGGCCAAAGCGGTTGGGATGCTCCAGGGCCTCCACCACCCGCGCGAACCACGGCGCCGCCTGCGGGTAGCGCCCCGCCAGGCAGCATGCGCGCCCCAGCTCCAGCCAAAGATGCACATCCATGGCCGTCGGCGGGTGGGCGCGGCGGCCCTGGGCGGCCTTTTCCAACAGCGCGATCGCCTGGGCCGGCTGGCCCGTCTGGCTCAGGATCATCCCCAGCCGTCCAAGCAATTCGGGGTCGGAGGCATCGATTTCCGCCAGCTTGAGGGCATAGCGGACGGCCACCGAATAGCGTTCCAATCGGGCTGCTAGCATGACGGCGGCGCGGGCGATGGCCGCCGACTGCGGGTCGCACCGAAATGCCCGCTGGTACAACCGCAGGGCCTGGGCATCCTCGTCGCGGAGTTCGTGCAGCCGGGCGCAGGAGAACAGGGCCAGGGCCTCGAGGCGATCGGTTTCGGCCTCGGAGCGCGGCCGGGCCGGCACCAGCGGCTGCGGCGGGTCTTCCAAAAACAGGGGATCCACATGCTCTCGCGCCTGGGGCTGGCCGGGCGCAGGCTTCTGGGACGGGATGGGGGCGGTCTCTTTCGAGACGGGCGTTTTCGTGTCGGCCGCCACCTGGGGGGCCGCAGCCGCAAGCCAGGCACTGTCTGGCACCCCAAGCGCCCGGCCCGCCATGCCCCAAATCGCCGCGCACCACAGGACGCGTAGGACTGTCTGGCCCCACCGGCCGCGAGGACGAAGCGGCGCATGAGCCCGCAATCGGGCGGGGCACGCCCCAAAAGGACAACGATCTGAAATCGCGCGGACCATAAAGAGCTTTCGAAGGTGCCGGCCAAACTCGGGGCCTGGCAGCGGCGGTCTGCACCGAGGCGTTTGGAGCGGCCCGGGGCTCCGCACCACGCACCGGCGCTAGGAATCAGTATAACCGGACTGGCGAAAAAGGGGGTGCAGGGCTCAACGTGGCTTGCGTTTGGAAAGCCCGGCGGTGGGGGAAGGGCCAGCGGTCCCCGTCTCGGCGCGGGGGCGGGACGGCGACTTGCGTTTGCCCCGTTGGGGCCCGGCAGGGGGTTTGGTGTTGGGGGCACTCGCGGCTGCCGGGGCCGGCGCCTCGGCCGGCGGTGCGGAAACGGGCGCTTCGGTGTCGGCCTGTGGCGGGGGCGGCTGCTCGGCGACACTTGGGGCCGAAGGGGGCGCGACGGCCCCTTGGGCTGCGCTGGAAGCGACCGCGCCGTTGGTTTCGGTAGCCGGCGCGGGGGCCAAAGGCGCAGTGGGAACTGCCGGGCTTGCAGCGCTATCTGGCGCGGGGGGGCTCGCCGGGGCCCCAGGCGTTGCGGCTGCGGATTCGGCCGCGGGCGCCTTACCCGGCCTGGCCGCTTTGGCCGACTTGCGTTCTTTGGCGGCCGGGGTTCGTTCGGCCCCTGGTTTGTCCGGCGCGCTGGCCCGGGCCGAAGCACCGGCCGAGCGGGCTGCCTTTGCGCCGGCTTTTCGGCTCGGTTTGGCTGGAGCGGCCGGCTCGCCAGCCGGCGCTTTGCGCTTGGCAGGCGCTGCTTTTTCGGCCGCAGGTTCCGCAGGGGGTTCGGTGGCGGCCGCGGCAGGCTCGGGTTTCCTCACCCGCCGGCCGGGAAGCCGATCCGCCACGCTGGGGTCGATTTCCAACAGAATCTGGTGTAGCGAGCGTGAAAAGGGGGTGGCCACGTAGTCGGCCCCCAACTGGTGGACCAGCGAGGCGAACTCCAATCCCGCGGTCTTCGAGATGGCCCGCTCCAGCCCGGCGATGCTTCCCGAGGCCACCTCCGCCTCGGTGGCCAGGTTCACCAGGGCCAGCACCCCCAGCGTGCCCGAGTCCAGCGGAATGGCATGGCCCCCCAAGGCCACCTGGGTCACATAGGCGATCGAAAACCGCGTGGTGCCGTCGATTTTCGCCAGGCGTTCCTGGGCGGCCCCGAGGCTCAGCTTGCGCAACTCCTCCAGATCGAAGGCGTACGTGGCCTCGAAGATGCTTTGCAGCACGCGCTTCAACCGCTGGGCCGCCGCGCGCGGGTCGGGCAGTCCCGACATGACCTCCGACAGCTCGCGAACCGTGCTCACGCGGATCTCGTTCCAATCGAAGAACGAGTCCACCAGCGCCGCAAAAGCCTCTTCCGCGGCATTGTAGTGGGCGTTCTCCAGGCAGCACGCAAACAGCAGATGCTCCAGCACCGAGCGCTTGGTGTCGGGGGCCACCGGTTTGTAATGCCGCGCAAGGATCTTATGGAGCCGGGTGAACTGGGCGGTGCGGCTGAGAGCGGCCATGGGGCTAAGGGTGATCCAACAGGTGAATCGAAAAGCGCAAACACCAGGACGCAGGGCACACAGGCCGCGGCAGGCCCCCGCGGCTTAGCCATCCGGCGGCTGGGCGCTGGGCGGGGCGTCTGTCGGCGGCGGGGCATCGCCGGCCGGGGGCGACTCGTCGCCAGGCTGCTCCCCTTCGGCCGCGTCCTCCGCGCCGGCCTCGGGCGAAACGGGCCGCGGCAACACCTCGTGCAGGATGCGGGCCACCTCGATCGAGCGCTTGACCCCCTGGTCCAGCAGGAACTCCAGCTTGGGGGTGTAGCGGGTCTCGATCCGGCGGGCGACCTTCGATTGGAGGAAACCCGCCGCGTGCCGCAACCCCCGCAGGCTCAGGTTCTGCCGCGCTTCATCCCCCATGACCGACACATGCACCTTGGCGTAGCGCAGGTCCGGCGAGACCTCGACATAGGTGACCGTCACATCGCGGACCCGCGGGTCTTTGATCTCGGTGAGGATGGCCATGCTGACCACCTCGCGGATGGCCTCGGCCGCTTTCAGCGCCCGGCGTGAGGTCATGATGGATTCTCCTTACAGGGTTCGCCGGATCTCCTCGACCCGATAGGCTTCCAGCAGGTCCCCTTCCTTGACATCGTTGAAGCCGGCCAGCTTCATGCCGCATTCGTAGCCCTGGCGGACCTCGCGGACGTCGTCCTTCTCGCGGCGGAGCGACTCCAAGGGATAATCGCCGATCACCCGGCCATCGCGGATCACCCGCACCCGGCAATCCCGCTGCACCGTGCCGGCCAGCACCTGGCATCCCGCCACGGTGCCCACGCGGCTGATGTGGAAGATCTGTTTGACCAGGGCCCGGCCCAATTCGGTCTCGCGCTTCTCGGGCTTGAGCATCCCCTCCAGCGCCGCCTTCAGGTCCTCGGACACTTGATAGATGATGTCGTAGCGGCGGATCTGCACGCCGAGCTGCTCGGCCAGCGCCCGGGCCTTCTCGTCCGGGGCCACGTTGAAGCCGATGATGATGGCATCCGAGGCGTCGGCCAGGTGCACGTCGGCCTCGGTAATGCCCCCCACCATGGCCTGGAGGACCTTGATCTGCACCTCGGGATGCTGGAGCTTGCCCAGTTCCTTCTGGATGGCCTCGATCGAGCCCCGCACGTCGGCCCGCAGGATGATATGCAGCGTCTGCACTTCCTGGCGTTCGGCGAGCCGGTCGAAGAGGTTTTCCAGGGTAACGTGGCGCTGGACGCCGGCCAGCTCCTGGCGGCGGTTGCGCAATGCCCGCTCCTGCGACACCTGCCGGGCCAGCGCGATATCGTCCACCACGTAGAACCGGTCGCCCGCCGCCGGCGCCACATCCAGGCCCGTGAGGTTGACCGGCATGGCGGGCCCCGCCTCCTTGTACTTCTTGTGGGGCTGGAGGGTATCGTACATGGCCTTGACCCGGCCATGCGCCGCCCCGCACACCAAGATGTCGCCCACCCGCAGCGTCCCTTTCTGCACGATCATCTTGGCGACGACGCCCCGGCCGGGCTGCAACTCGGCCTCCAGGCACACGCCGACCGCCGGCCGGTCGGGATTGGCGCGGTACTCGTGGAGTTCGGCCACAGTGAGGATGGTCTCCAGCAGGGTATCGATCCCCTGGCCGGTCACGGCGCTGGTGTGCACGACCTCCACATCGCCGCCCCACTGGCTGGGCAACAGTCCCGCGGTGGCCAACTGCTGGAGAACCCGGTCCGGGTTGATGCCCGGCAGGTCAATCTTATTGAGTGCCACGATGATGGGCACCCCAGCCGCTTTGGCGTGGCTGATGGCCTCTTCGGTCTGCGGCATGACGCCGTCATCGGCCGCCACCACCAAAACGGCGATATCGGTCACCATCGCCCCGCGGGCCCGCATGGCCGTGAACGCCTCGTGCCCCGGCGTATCGACGAACGCGATGGGCCGGCCCTCCTTCTCGATGCGATAGGCCCGGATGTGCTGCGTGATGCCCCCCTTCTC
>JBBIQF010000228.1:0-1249 GCA_037442445.1 Planctomycetaceae bacterium | reverse complement strand
GTGCGCCGCCACGTCCAGCCCCAGGATGCGATCCAACAGCGACGTCTTGCCGTGGTCCACATGGCCCAGGAAGGTGACCACGGGCGGCCGGGGCCGCAGCGTGGCCGGATCGTCCGGCTGGTCGGCCGCCTGGAGCAGTTTCTCCTCGGCGGAGACCGGCTGGCGGAACTGCACCTCCAAGCCCAGGCTTTCGGCCAGCAGTTCGGCCACTTCCGGCTCGATGGTGGCTGTGATCACCGCCGGCGCCCCAAACTCCAGCAGTTTGGCCATGACCTGCGTGGCCGGTACCCCAACTGCCTCCGAAAAACTGCGGACCGTGCACGGCAACTCCACGACCAACTGGGTCTTGCGAGGGGCGGCGGTGGAGATCGCCCCCCGGCGCTGGCGGCGAAGCGTGGTGGGCACGACCGGGCGGGGCTCTTCTTCTTCCACGACTTCGGCCCGGCTGGCCGCCGCCCGCTTGCGCTTCAATTGGCGCTGTTCGCGCCCGCCCAGCGTCAGCTTGGCATCTTCCTCCAGGTCCGGCTCCAACAGCGCCCGCGAACCCTTGCGCCGGTCTTTGTCTTTCTCCTTTTCCTTGACAGGGGGAATGAGCTCCGGCGGCAGTTCGGCTTGGGCCTCGGCACGATCCTTGGCCAGCGGTTTCTTGGCCAGTTGGGCCTTCCGCTTTTCCTCCTGTTTCTTGAGGTGCTCCGAGAGCGGTTTGAGCCCCAGCTTGCTCGCCCGGATGACTTCGGGAGCCAGCTTGATTTCGGGTTTTTGGGGCGGGGGCTCGGCGGGCTTGGCCGGCAGTGGCTTTTGCGGCGTGGGAATGGGGGCCACGCGGATGGTAGGTCCCGGCCGAACCGGCCCTTTTCCCCCGGGGCCTTCCTTTGCCCGGGCTGGGCGCCGGCCGGCTCCCCGGCTGGGCAGAACCGGAATCGGGGCCGTGGGAGGTACGCTGCCCGGAAGCGGCGGGAACACCGGCGGCGGGGCAACCGGAGCCTGGGCCGCCGGCTGAACAGGCGGCTTGTCTTGAGGGGCCGCAGGCGGCGCGGCCGCCGATTCCCGCGACTCTCCAGCAACCGGCACCGCGGGCGCACTTGCCCCTGCGGTCTCGGCCGAGGCGGCCGCGGCCGGAGCAAGTGCCGGCCCGGAAACCGCTGGCAGCTCTGGCGGGGCGGCAGCCTGCGCCGGGGGCTCGACCGGCGGGGCTTCCCGGGCCTCTGCCGCAGGGGCCACGGCCGGCTCGACCACGGCACCCACCACC
>JBBIQF010000227.1:0-9788 GCA_037442445.1 Planctomycetaceae bacterium | reverse complement strand
CAGGGTTCCGGGTATGGGTGCGCGTTGGCCCCGATAGCACCACCGCCACCTTCCAGTCGCATCATGCGTGCTGCGACGGCTTGGGGTTGCTCCAGGTCATCGGCGATGTGCTGGCCGCCTATGCCGCAGCCTGCGGGGAAAGCAACGCGGCACGTCTTGATGAACTCGATCCCTCGCTTCTGGCCCGGCGAGGCGAGTACCGCGTGGAAATCCCGCCTAACATCACCCGCTGGCGGATACTGCGCGACACGCTGGCCGAAGCCGGCAAGTGGCTCCTGCGGCGGCCTGTGCCGCTGGCGGTGCCCCCGAGGCGGGACCGGACGCCGCGGCATCCCACCGCCCCCGGAACCGAGGGCGTTTCGTATCCCGGCATTCTCGCGCACACGTTCGACCAGCAGCAGACCCGCCGGCTGCGCCTGGCCGCCCAGCGCCGCGGCATAAGCATCAACGACCTGTTGATGCGGGACCTGTTCCTGGTGTGCTGCCAATGGAATGCCCAGCACGGCCGCATCGCGCCCAGCCAGTGGCTGCGGATCAACATGCCCCAAAGTCTCCGGCAGCGGCACCACGAACACATGCCCGCGGCCAATGTGATGAGCCAGGCCTTCTTGACCCGGCAGGCAGGCGACTGCACAGACCCCGAACGGCTGCTCTATGGGTTGCAGGCCGAGACGGCGGCCATCAAGCGCTGGCGACTGGGGCTGTATTTTCTGGGGGGGCTTGCTTTGGCCGATCGGGTCCCCGGCGCCCTCCGCCTGGGCATGGGCCTCCTTGGCGGAACCTGCCACGCCACCACGGTGCTGACCAATATCGGCGACGTGGCGCGGCGTTTTTCGTCCCGGCTGCCCCGCCAAGACGGGCGCGTGGTGGCAGGCAATCTGGTCTTGGAATCGTTGGTGGGCATGCCCCCACTGCGGCCGGGGACGCGGGCTGGTTTCGGGACGGACATCTATGGCGGTGAACTGACCGTAACCGTCTGCGGCGATTTCCACGCCCTGGGGCCCGGCGATCTGCGGCAACTGCTGGAGTTGTACGTGGACCGAATCCGCCAAATCGCGGACCCATAAGCCGGCCACACCGGCGATTGCCGAAGTTGCCTACCGTCCGATTGACGGTTCTCGGCCCCGCGGCTGTTTGCGCAATTGCCTTTACGCACCCTTATACTGCCCCCGATTGGCGGGATAAGCCGGAATGGCACGCCATGTGCAGTTGGGTTCGTCCGTTCTCGCTCCGACTGCCAAACCGTACGCAAATTGGGTTGCAAGGGGATACGACCATGCGGGGAACCTGGAAACTCGGCGGGGTTTTCGGCATAGGCATCTACCTGCATTGGACGTTTGCCATACTCATCGCGTGGGTGGTGGCGGCTCACTACCTCCAGGGTGCAGGCCCTGCTGACACCCTTGAGGGGGTTTTCTTGGTGCTCGCCATCTTTGCCTGCGTGGTAGCCCACGAATTGGGGCACGCGCTGGCCGCTCGGCAGTATGGCATCCAAACTCAGGATATTACGCTTCTCCCCATTGGTGGGGTGGCCCGGCTGGCACGGATGCCCGAGGAGCCTGTCCAGGAACTGGTGGTGTCGCTTGCCGGCCCAGCGGTCAATCTGGTCATCGCCCTGGCGCTGGCCGCGATCCTGCTTGCCGGCGGGGCCTTCAGCCCGTTAGGCCCTTCGGTCTTCCGGCCCGGGGGCTTTCTGACCAACCTCATGGTGACCAACGTGTTCTTGGTGATCTTCAACCTCTTGCCCGCGTTCCCCATGGATGGTGGGCGGGTGTTGCGGGCGTTTTTGGCACAGCGCATGGATTACGTGCGGGCCACCGAGATTGCCGCAACCGTGGGGCAGGGCGTGGCGATCCTTTTCGGCCTGGCCGCCCCCTTCATAAACCCCTTCTTGCTGTTTATCGCCTTGTTCGTGTACCTGGGGGCCCAACAGGAGGCGCACCTGGTGCAGGCCCGCTGGCTGCTGCGGGGGGTGCCGGTGCGGGCGGCCATGATGACCCGCTTCCGCACCCTGCGCGAAGATGACTTGCTCCCCACCGTGATCGAAGAACTGCTGGCCGGCTACCAGCACGACTTCCCCGTCGTGCAGAATGGCAACGTGGTGGGGATGCTGACGCGGAACGACCTGCTGACGGCCCTGGCCCAGCGCGGCCAGGAGGTCCGCGTGGGCGACGTGATGCGGCGGGTGTGTGCGGCCGTCGAGGAAACCGAAATGCTCGATAGCACCTTCCAGCGCATGCGCGAAGGCCAATGCCCCGTCATGCCCGTGTTGCGGCACGGCCAGTTGGTGGGCCTTCTGAACCTGGAGAACGTGGGCGAGTGGATGATGATCCAGTCGGCCCTGCGGCACGGCGGGGCCAGGAGCGACTTCCAGGACGTGCTCAGCGGGGCCTAACCCCACCGGCCCGCCACAAGCCGCAGGCGTGTGGCCCACCAGCCGCGCCCAGGAGCCGGGCCCACGAGCCGGGTCCGTAAGGGCCCGGTGCGGCCCGCGCTTTGCCAACACCCGCGGACGGGCCTCTGCTGGTACCCGCACCGCTGGCGGCTGCTTTAGCCCCATCGCACCATTGGGACGGAACCGCCAAAAGGGCTTTTCTGAAAGTGGCAACTATTCCCGGGCGATGCCTTCACGCCGGCCCTGCCAGACCGCGCCCGGCGAGTCGTAACAATCCTCGTATTGGACGGTAAAGTCCAGCACCTCGGCCGCCAGGGGGAAGCATCGCGCCTGCCAGTCGAGCGCGATTTTCTCGGCCTCACCAGCGCCGGCGGCCAGCACGCCCCAGGTGGCCAGGTAGGCCTGCCACTGTTGCTGCCCCGCGCAGCAACCCTCGAAGGTGCCCCACCGTTGGTCCAACGGCTGTTTGAGCCGGAACACATAGAAGCTCAGGCCATCGCGGGGCGGGTTCTTTCGGCGCTGGTCCAGGAAGAACCGGTCGGGTGCCAGGCCTGCGGCCAGCATCAGGGATTCCAGGGCAGGGCGCTCCGAGGCGCCCGGGGGCAGGCACTCGGCGGCCGCATACAGCTTCTCGAACAATTGGGCCAGGCCCTCCTGGCTGAGGTAATCGACCTCGGCCAGCCGTATCTGGCGAGCCTGATGGAAGTGGCGGCGGAAGTCGGCGACGTGGCCCATCGCGCTTGCGGCGCAGGCCCGCAAGATTTCCAGGTGCAGGGCGGGCCAGCCGAACCGCTGCTCCTCTTCCTCGATGGCCGAGAGGGCCTCGCGGGGCTGGTTGAGGCCCAGGTGGGCCCAAGCGCGGTAGTAATGGGTCCAGAGTTCGTCGGGGGCCAGTTCTTCGACGCGGCACCAATATTGCAGCGAGGCGTCGTAACGTTCCAGGCGGAGGCTGATGAGGCCGGCCTGCCGGGCCACGTCGGCGCAGGTGCACCCTTCGCGGAGGCTGATATCGAGGACGGCCAGGGCGTCGCGGGGCCGATCGGTCTGGCAGTACAGTTGGGCCAAAGCCAGCACCACCGCCGCGTCGGAGCGGTCCAGGCGGAAGCCGCGGGCCAGGCAGCGTTCGGCCTCGCTTTGCCGCCCGATGTCGCGGTAGAAGAAGCCCGCCCGGCCGAAGTTCCGGGGTTGCTCGATGTCCAGCTCCAGGGAGCGGCGGAACAGGCGCTCGAGGTATTCGAGGGGGGCGATGCGATCGGCCGACTCGGGGGTCTCGGTGCGGGCGGCATGGCCCAGGTCGGCCGCCAGGTTCAGTACCGCGGCGGAGGACGGGAAGCGGCGCACCAGTGGTTCGGCCCAGCGCCAGGCATGGGCGGCGCGATGGGCCAGCGGGGCAGCCTGGTCGGCCAGATCCAGTAGCGCGGCCGCCTCGCGGGCATCGTGGACCTGTTCCGGCCGGACGGCGAGGAGTTCGTCCAGCACCGCGACAAGCGCCTTGGGGCCGTCTTGGGCGGTTTGGAGCCGCGATTTCCACTGGGCAACTTGGGCGGTCCAGGAGGCGCGGTGCGCCTCCGGCGTGCAAGCCGGGCCGGCTTGGGCGGTGGCCTGAACGTGCGCCTCGGCCGGTTCTGTTGCCGATACCCTGGTGCCTGCCGCTGCCCGGGCGGATTGGGGCTCGATGGGTGCGGCACCTTGAGAATGCGCAGGGCTGGGGCCCCGTTCTTCGAGTGGCAGGGCAAACGGCCCGCACGTGGGGCGCGACAGGAACGGCACCGGGGCGGGCGGTAGTGTGCCCTCGCGGAGTGCTCGCAGGCGGGCCAGGACCTGCCATTGCCGGCCGTGGTGGGCCTTGGCCGCCAAGGGGCCGGCCAGCGCCGCCACCAGCGCTGCGTCGCCTGCCAGGCAGGCCGCTGCGATCCTCCGCAGCCGCACCTCCAACCATGGCGTCCAGGCGTGTTGTTGCTCTAGGCGCTGGTCCCACTCGGCCAAGAGGTGCTGGGCACGCGCCGGCTGGGCCTGGCAGCACGCTGCCACCGCATCGCGCTGGGCACAACAGAGTTCGATGGCCGGATACTCGCCCGCCGGGGGAAACACCGGCGGCTCGTCCGAACCCGTCTCCACCGCGCCCGCCACCCGGCCCCCTTGCCCCCAAAGCCATTGGATCTCCTCGGCCAGGACCCAGGTTTGCAGGCGGGCGTCCAGCGGGTTGTCGTGGCCACGGGCCAGGCGCAGGGCCTCGATGGCCGAGAGCCACGCATCGCTCAGTTGGCCATTGAGCTCCAACACCCAGGCGATGTGCCAGGCCGCGGGCCAGCGGAGATTGGCCGGCCCCGCGCTGGGCGGCCCGAAGGGGATCGACCGGGCATGTTGGAGCGACATTTCCAGGTCGCCGGCCGCGAGGAACTCGTCCCGGGCGAATTGGCGGAACCGCGGAATCTGGTCCGAGCGATCGTGCTGCCGGCACACCTCGATCGCCTCGTCGATCACTTCGTGGAAGGCGTCCGAGTTGTAGCCGTCGCGCAACCCCACCAGCCGGGCTAGGAGTTCGTAAGCGTCGCAGCTCATCGCCCGGGCGGTGCGGCCATATTCCTCCTCGGACACATCCGGCTGCAACTGGCGGGCCTTATGGACGCTTTCCAATAGGCCCAGTATCTCCAGGGCGGCCTGGACGCCCTGTTGGACCTCCAGGGTTGCCCGGGCGGCCTCCGCCACCAGCAAACAGGACTTCAGATAAGCCACCAGCCGGCCCTGGCGTTTTGCCTGCAACCTGAGCGACTGGGCGGCTTCCATAGCAGAGCGAAAGTGGCAGCGCTGGATCAGCTCCTGGGCACGCTGGGCCAGGCCGGCCAGTTGGCGGTCGATGTCGCCGCCCGGGGATGTCATCGCACCTTGCTCCGAGGATGCGCCGCTGGGGTCAGGCGGGGCACGGCGGCCCCTTGGTCCCCGATTCTCCCGTTGGTTCCCGATTCTAACCGAAACCAGGCGGCCGGGGCAGCGGGGAGCAAGGAGCGGGGAGCAGGGAGCAGGGGGGACGAGCACAACGGGCCGAGTGGGTTTGCGCCGCGGGGCGTTTTGCGCTGCGATTACTTGGTGGCCAGTTCGATCACGCCGTCCCAATTGGGCGGCGGGGTACGGCCGTGCTGGGCAATATGGGCGGTGAGGAAGTCGGCCGCCACATCCTCGGCCGGTACGCGGTGCAGCAGCTCGTAGGCCTGTTGCCATTGGCCGGCTACGAATGCATCCAGGGCGGCCTCGGTCAGGGCCACATGCTCGTCGGTCAACCAGGGGAGTTCTGTGGCCGGGGGGAGGAGTTCGGCGACCTCGATCGCGGTGTCGAGGCCGTAGGGCCGGACCACGGCCAGGCGGCGGACCCGGGCCACCTGGGGCGGGACGGTGCGGCGGACCGCCTCGGCCGTAACGGGATCCAGCAGAATCGGCGCGCGAAGCACTTTGGTCATCCCTTCCAGGCGCGAGGCCAGGTTCACCACCGGGCCGAAGACGGTTACTTTGACATGATCGGCGGTTCCGATTTTGCCGGCCACGGCCCGGCCGGTGGCGATGCCGATGCCCACGCGGAACTCGGCCAGCGGGCCGTGGGCCTTGCGCGAGGCCTCTTCGAATTGGCGGCGGATGCCCAGCGCGGCCTGGCAGGTGCGGAGCACGGCATCGGGCTGAGGCAGGGGCCAGCCCCAAAATCCCATGGCCGCATCCCCCTGGAAATCGCCCACCACGCCGCCGTGGTTTAGGATGTTGCGGGTCATGACCCCCAGGGCCTGGCTGACCCGCTGGAGCAATTCCATCAGGCCGCCGGCGTGGCGCTGGCTATGCCGCGCGAAACCGCGGAGGTCGCAGAACAGCACCGTCACTTCTGTCTCGCGAGGGGCCAGGACCAGCTCGGGGTCCTCTGCGGCAAGCGTGTTGAGCACCACCGGCGAAAAGAACTGGCTCAGCGCGGCGTGCTGGCGGGCCAGGGCCTGCATCTGGCGCAGGGAACTCAGCGCGGCGGCCACCAGCTCGGTGAACTTGATGTCTTCGCGGAGGTCGGCGGCATCGGACGAGGCCGGTCTTCCGGGCAGATCGGCGTGGAATCGCCCGGCCACATAGAGGCACCATCCGCGGCAGAACTCGCCCGGTACCGGCGTGCAAAACGCCCAATCGAAATGGCCCCGGGCGGTAAAGGGCCCCGCCGGGGCCGCCGGGCTGCCCTGCCATACGTGCAGGACGCTCTGGCCGGTGCGTACGGCTTCCAGAATCAGTCGCTGGCTGGGCTGGAACTCCTTTTCGACCAGCAGGCGCTGGTCCCAGTGGAGCACGCGGAGGGTGCCGGCGGGTTCGCCCGGGCCGGATTCGCCCTCGGATGGTGCCGCGCCGGCCGCAGAGACGGCCACCACGGCGGCGGCGTCGGCCCGCGGCAAGCCGGCCAGCAACATGCTCACCAGCCGCACGCAAAGCTCCCCGGGACTGGCGGCCCCGGAAATCGCCTCCGGCAGCCGGCTGAGCACCTCGATGCGATAGTCGGGATTGCGGAAGCGGATTTGGCGCAAGAACTGCGTGCTGTAGGCTTGCTGCTGGAGCGGCTGGGGGGCGTCGGCGGTCACCGTGACCCGCTGGTCCACCAGCGTGAAGGTGGTGCGGCCGATGACGAAGTGCTCGCCCGGCCGGAGGGTGAACTCGGCGGCTTCATGGCCCTGGAAAAAGATGGGGTTGCGGACCTGGGGCCGCTGGCGGACCTCCAGGCGCTGGCCGTCCCAAAGCAGTTCGGCGTGTTGGCGGGAGATATGGGGGTCCCAGGGGACGGCCCAGGGGCCGGTGGCCCGGCCCAACAGGACCCGCTGCCCCACCGGCAGGTTCCGCCGCCACCGGTGCTGGTTCTCTTCGCCTTGGGCAATGAGGTCAGCCATCGCCGCGGGACGGAGGAGCGTGTTGGGAAGGTTGGGGCCAGGCGTGGGTCTCGCTGAGGTTGCTGGGCGTGGGCGGGGTGAGGCCGCCGCTGGCTGGCCCGGCCGGTCCCCGCAACGGGGCCGATTCCCGAAGCAGCCGCAATGCCAGCACCCACACCCCCAAAAGCACGACGCCGACCATGCTGGCGGCGGCCAGGCCATATCCCACCAGCCCCTGCCGCAGCCGGTCCAAGGCCGCGCCAATCGCCCGGTCATACGCTTCCTGCACGATGACCACCCACTGGGTCTCGGAGCCGCGAACCAATACGGGCTGGATGCACGCCAGCCAGCGCTTGTCGAGTGCCTGGCCTTCCGGTGCCTGGGCCAGTGGATCGCGGTAGTCCCGCAGTTGCAGGCCCTGCTGCCCGGAACGCGGGAAGTACTCTTCCGGCAGGCGGTACCGCTGCAAGCGGGTCAGCAGCTCGCGGTATTGGGCGCCGGCGGTGGATGGGCCGGCCTCCGGCGCCTCGGCCGGTATGGGCCGGAGCTGCTCGAACAGCGGATGCTGTAGGATCGTGCCGCGCACCACCTGGCCCTCGAAGCGGCGGGGCCGCAGATCGGCCAGCACCGCAAACTGGTTCTCGTCGCCCTTGAGTTCCACCACCCGGTCCACCCGCACCGTCAGCGCCACCACCCCTAGGAACTGGCCCCGCTGGTCGTCGGCATACACCGGGGCCGACACCGCCACGATCCAGTTATGGCTGGCCTGGCTGCGAAAGACGGCCGATAGCCGCGTCGATCCCAACTGCTCGAGCCTTCCGGGACGCCACGTGGGCTCCTGGTCGTCGGCCAGTTGGTGGAAGAAGCTCCGCCACGCATAGTTGACGCCGATGGTCTGCGACTCGGGCACCCGCACCGTCGATATGCCGTGCGGCTCGCAAAAGAACCAACTGGCCACCTGGCCTTCGCCCTCCATGCCTTCGATGTCCGGGGGGCGCATCCAGGGGGGCAGGGCCTCGGCAAACGCCTGCTGCAAGCGGGTCCGGGCCGGGTGCCGGCGGAACCGCTCCACCCGCTCGGCCCACGCCCGGCGGATCGACTCCGAAGTCCTCCGCTGAACCCATTTGGGGTCGCTGAGTTCCTCGGCCAGTTTGCTGAACTCGGCATCCTGGAGGGCCTGGACGATGGCGTGGCGCAGGGCGGGGGAGCCGGCCACCTGCTCGACCGCCTCGAACCGCCGCTGGAGTTCCTTGGAAGCGATATCCGCCACGCGCAGCGCGCTGAGCTGGTTGTTGGCCAGTGCCCGCTCGGTCAGTTCCGCCTCGTGCTGGCGCACGGCGGTGTTGAAACCCTGCCAGGCGAAGATCGACACCACCGCCAGCAACAGCAGGGGACCTACGGCGCCGAGGACCATGGCCGGCCGGCGGGCCCGCCGCACCGCCCGGGCGTCCAAAGCGTCGAGCACCGCCTGCACATTGGGAAAACGCCGCTGGGGGTCCGGCTCCAGGCACCGCTCGACGATCTCGGCCAGGGCCCGGTCCATGGCCGGCACCCGGCGATGGGCCCACACCGGCCCCGCCTTGCGGATGGCGCGGCGGTAGATGGCCAGCCGCTCTTCCAGATCGCGGGCCTGCTCCAAAGCCTGCACCAGTGCCGGCGAGCGGTGCGGCGGCTCGCCGGTCAGCATGGCGTACAACACCGCGCCCAGGGCGTACACATCCCAGCGGGCATCGGGTACGGCGTTCAAATCGGCCTGCTCCGGCGCCATGTAGAACAACGTGCCCAAGGCCGGGACCTGCTCGTGCGACAGGCGCGATTGGCCGAAGTCGGCCAGCCGCGGCTTGCCATCCTGGTCCAGGAGGATGTTCGCCGGCTTCAGATCGCAGTGCAGCACCCCCTTGCCGTGGGCGTGGAGCAATCCGATGGCCACCTCGCGGAACAAGGCCACCGCCTCGGCCACCGGCAGCGGCCCGTATTGGAGCCGCTCGGCCAGCGAACCGTGCTCCAGGAACTCCATGATGTAATAGGGAGGTTCCGCATCCCACCCCACGCCAATCAGTTGCACCACGTAGCGGTCGGCAAACAAGAATGCCAGCTTCTCCACCTCGCGCGACAACAGCGACCAGTCCAGGCCCCCCCGGTGTGCATAAAACTTGATCGCCACGCGCCGCCCGGTGTTCCGCTCGATGGCTACCCACACCTCGCCGTACGCCCCAGCGCCCAGGAGGCGTTCCAGCTCGTAGCCGGGGACCACTGCCGGCGGAGGCCCCCGGCGAAGACTCATTTCCTGCGACCGGCGGCGGTCGGGTCCGCCCTGCGAAATGGTAGGGTCCGTGCTCATGCCACTCAGTATAGCAGCCGGCCGGTGGGGTGCGTGCTGTGCACGTAGGCGGGAGCGGCCAATGGCGAATGACGAATGACGAAAGACAAATGACGAATGACGAAGGAAGCGCCAATGACCAAAGAGCTATGACCTCTACCAAAAATAAAAAAAAAAAGGTGCGTGGTGTGGGGGT
>JBBIQF010000226.1:0-9790 GCA_037442445.1 Planctomycetaceae bacterium | reverse complement strand
GAGCGAGACCTTCCTGGTGCCTAGTTCGCCCGATCCGCAGGTGCCGCTGAACGTGGCCACCATCGTGGTGACGGTAACCGGCGGGTGGGGCCAGCTCGATGCCTGGATCGACTGGAACATGGATGGCGACTGGCTGGAGCCGGACGAGAAGCTGGTGTTTACCAATCCGATGGGCGGCACGGTCGGCCCGGGGGTGAACACGTTGAGCTTCGAGGTGCCGCGGGGCATCAACACCGGCATCACTTATGCCCGGTTCCGCTTGACCACGGGCAATGCGGCGTATCCGAACTTCACTCCCTCGCCTGCGGGGCCGGCTAGCGACGGCGAGGTCGAGGACTACAAGGTGCAGATCGTCGAGCAGGCCCGCGATTACGGCGATGCCCCCGAGCCCACCTATCCCACCAGCGCCGCGGCGGGCGGTGCGGTGCACATCCGCGGGTCGTATGAGGTCGCCCCCGGCACGTTCCGGTCGCTGGCCCTGGGCAACCGGGTGGACTTCGAGCTGGACGGCACGCCTTCGGCCGCCGCCGATGCCGACGATACGGATAACCTCGACGACGAGGACGGCATCGTCTTTGTCGGCGACAAGATCCGTGCCGGCCAGATGAACCAGATCATCGTGACCACGCTGACGCCTGGGCACTCGGCCACGGATCCCCGGCCGGTGTATCTGAACGGCTGGATCGACTTCGACGGCGACGGCTGGGCCGACCCCGAGGACCACGTGTTCCAGGACGTGGAGATCACGTCTACTAGCCAGACGCTGGATTTCTTCGCCCCCCTGGTGGCCGGCACCACGCGCGACACGTATGCCCGGTTCCGGTACAGCCACACGCCAGGCCTGGGCTTCGCCGGGCCGGTGGTTACCGATTGGACCGATCCGGTGCAGGTGGCCCAGGTGCCCGACGGCGAGGTCGAGGACTACCGCGTTACGCTGGAGGTGGGCACGATCACCATCAGCGGCTACAAGTTCGAGGACCGCAACGCCAACGGCGTGTGGGACCAGACCGTGGCCAGCCAGGGCATTTCCATCCCCTGGACCGGCGGCGGCAACTCGATCCTGGGGGGCACCGACAACAGCACCACGGCGGCCATCCCGCTGGGCTTCGACTTCGAGTTCTACGGCAACCGCTACAACCAGCTTTACGTGGCCACCAATGGCATCGTGAGCTTCGGGCAGCCGGTGCCGACGTTCCTGGGGTCGTTCCCGCAGCCGCAGCCCATCATCGCCCCGTTCTGGGCCGATGTGGATACCCGCGGCCAGGGGACCATTACGCTGACCACCGGGGTGAACCCGCGGGGCCACCGCTTCCTGGAGGTGGATTGGACGGCCGTGGGGTACTTCCCCCGCATGACGGACAAGCTCAACACGTTCAAGCTGTACATCGAGGATGATCCGGCCGGCGACGTGGTGGCGTTCCGGTACGACAATCTGGAGTGGACCGATACCACGGTCGGGGCGCTGGTGGGCTTCAACGGGGGTGCGGGCCAGCCATACTTCATCCTTGCCCAGCCGCGGACGCCTGCGGAGCTGGCGCAGTTGCAGGCGGCCGGCGAGTACACGTTCCGGTTCGACCCGGCCACGGGGCGGCCGCTGGGGGTCGAGCCCGGCCGGGCCGGCGTGCTCATCTATCTGGATGCCAATGACAATGGGGTGTACGACCCGGCCACCGAGGTGGCCACGCTCACCCGGCGCGACGATCCTTCGACGCCCAACGTGGACGAGACCGGGTACTACGAGTTCACCGGCTTGTTTGCGGGCCAGTACATCGTGCGCGAGGTGGTCGAGGACGGCTGGATGCAGACCGCGCCGAACCATATCGGCTCGATCCAGGCCGTGCCGGGCAACTGGGTGCCCACGCCTCCGCCGCCGCCCCCGGCGCCGCCGCAAGGGTATCTGGACGGCAAGGTGTTTACGATCCGCATGTCGGCCCTGCCGAATGCCCCCAGCTACACCTTCGAGTTCGACTCGAACAACCAGCTCACCAGCCCGCAGAACATCCGCGTGCCGTTTACGGTGGGCGATTCGGCCGCTACGGTGGCAGGCTCGATTGCGGCGGCCATCAACGGGGCGAAGATCCCGAACCTGTCGGCCCAGGCGGTGGCCGATCTCGTGGTCCTTTCCGGGCGCGACCGGAACATCGTGTACGACCCGCGGACCAGCCCGCTCACGGCACGCTGGCCCTACGGCTATGGGCTGACGCTAGCCGACCAGCAGAGCGTCACCGACGTCAACTTCGGCGATTACCGCATCGCGCATCTCCGGGTGGGCGACACCATGGTGGCCGAGGGCAACAGCGGCCTGACGCCCGTGCAGGTGACCGTGTACGTCAGCGAATCGTTCGGGGCCCCGATCACGCTGACGTACTACACGGAGGACGGCACCGCTTCGGCCGCCCAGCCCGACTACGTGGCCGTGCCCCAGAACCCGCCCAGCACCGTCACCATCAACCCGGGCGGCACGCCGCTGGGCGCATGGGATGTGCGCCAGATCACGCGCAAGAACACCAACGAGTACGACTACTCGGTGTGGAACAACCGCATCGTGTGGGAGGAGTGGACCGGCAGCGACTGGGACATCTACCTCTACGAGGAGGACGTGGCCACCGGCGACGCGGTCACCCGCAAGGTCAGCGCCGATACCTTCGATAACCGGGCGGCGGTGGTGTTCGGCGATCATATCGTCTGGTCGGCCCGGCCCGAGAGCGAAACCGACCGCGAGATTTTCCACTACGACATCGCCACGGGCCAGATCACGCGCCTGACCCAGAACGATTTCGACGACAACGAGCCGCAGGTCTCCGACCGCTTCGTCACCTGGTGGTCGAGCCAGTCGCCCCGCCGGCAGGTGTACGTGTACGACTTGCAGAACCCGCAGGCCGGGCCACAGCGGGTGTCGCCCATCACGGTCGATAACTTCGCCCCCGTGGTGAGCGGCAGCAACGTGGTTTGGTACGGCAACGACGGGGTGGATAACGAGATCTTCCTCTACGACTGCACCACCACCCGCCAGTTGACCACCGATGCCCGCGACGACCGCAAGCCGCAGGTCGACGGCAACTACGTGGTCTGGGAGGACTTCGACGGCACGGACTACGAAGTAACCCTATACGACATCGCCGCCGGGACCACCCAGGTGTTGACCTCCAACGGCAACGACGACCTGGAGCCGCACATCTCGGGCAATAACGTGGTGTGGCAGTCGCTGGTGGGCACGCAGTCGTCCATCTACTGGCTGGACCTGAGCTTAGGCGCCGCGTCTGCCCCGGTGAACGTCTCGGGCGGCATGTTCTACGCCGAGACGCCCGCGGTCGCCGGCAACCGCGTGGTGTGGCACGCCTACGACGGCGCCGACTGGGAGGTGTTCTACGCCGAACTGGGCACCGGCCAGATCCCGGAAAACGTGTCGAACAACACCTGGTTCGATGGCCATCCGCTGGTCACTCCCGACCTGGTCGTGTGGCGGAGCTACGAGGGGGGCAACTACCAGGTGTTCCGCGCGGTGCGGGGCCGGCCCGAGATGACCGCCATCGTCACGCTCAGCGTGGTGGGCGACACCTTGCCGGAAATGGACGAGGACTTCCTCGTGCACTTCCGCGACGATGGGTCGGGCTTCCAGGTGGTGGACGATGCCACCGCCCGGGTGCTCATCCTCAACGACGACGGGGCCATGGATTACGGCGATGCCCCGGCCCCGTATCCCACCTTGTTGTCCGACAACGGCGCCCGGCACCGCCAGAGCACGCCGGGCCTGTACCTGGGCAGCCGGGTGGATACCGAAAGCAACGTGACCGTAAACCTGGAGGCCACGGCCGACGACACCCGCGGCACGCCCAATGACGAAGACGGCGTAACCTTCGGCACCTTGGCCCGCGGCACCACCGCCACGATCACCGTGGTGGCCAGCCAGGCCGGCTTCCTCGATGCCTGGATCGACTGGGACGGCGACGGCACCTGGGAACCGGCCGAGCGGATCCATCCCACCCGGGCGCTGGCGGCCGGCACCACGCAGCTCAGCGTGCCGGTACCGGCCAATGCTCGGGCCGGGAACACGTATGCCCGCTTCCGCTTCTCCAGCTCCGCGGTGGCCCTCGGGCCCACCGGCACGGCGGCCGACGGCGAGGTGGAGGATTACCGCGTTACCATCGTCGATCCGGTGCGCCTGGAAGGTCGCACGGTCATCGCCCAAGGCGGCCCCGGCGACGACGTGTTCGAGTTCGAGCCCGGGCCGTTGCACCTGGTCACGCTGAACGGCACGGTGTACAAGTTCGCCGCGTCGCTGGTCGATCAGATCCAGTTTGCCGGCGGCGGGCCTGGCGACCACGATCGGGTGATCCTGCGTGGCTCGGCGGCCGACGAAACCCTCGACCTGTGGTTCGACCACGGCACCATGTCGGGCAGCGTGGGCCAGGCGGTGTACACGCTGTCGGCCACGCAGATGGAGCAGTTCGAGGCCACCGGCGGCGGCGGCAACGATGCCGTGACGCTGCACGGCACTCCGGGCGACGACCGCTTCGAAGCCTGGTCGAACCGGGCCCGGCTGACCAACGCCACCGGCGGCAATCTGGCCGTCCTCGGGTTTGCTCAAGTCATCGCCCAAAGCCACGGCTTTGCCACCACCAACGATAAGGCCTTCCTCTACGGCAGCCCGGGGGATGACACCTTCACCGCCGGGCCTGGCGATAGCCGCCTGAGCGGCGCCGGCTACTCGAACCGCGCTGTGGGCTTCCGCATGGTCACCGCCATCAGCGACGGGGCGGGCACCGATACGGCCGTGTTCACCGATCAAGCCGGTGGAAGCGATACCTTCTCCGCCTGGCCTACGCTGGCCGTCATGGCTGGCGGCAATGCCTACTACAATGCCGCCGTGCTGTTCGATCGGGTCGAAGCCACCGCCTCTGGGCCTAGCGATGTGGCGCGGCTGTACGACTCGGCCGATGGGGCCGATACGCTGGTGGTCCGGCCCACAGGGGCCGAGCTGAGCGGGCGGTTCGCCGGCCGGGACTACGTGGCCAAGGCCAGCGGCTTCGGCCGGCAGGATGTCTTCGGCGCCGCGGGTGGCTCGGGAAGCGACACGGCCGAGCTTTACGGCTCGGCGGGCGCCGATCTGCTTTCGGCCCGGCCGGGCGACGTGATGCTCGCCGGCACCGGCTACCTGGCCCGCGTTACCGGGTTCGAGAGCGTGACCGCCAAGGGCGAGGGGGGCAACGACATCGCCCGGCTGTACGATTCGGCCGGCAGCGATACCTTCGAAGCCCAGCCCGATTGGGCCCGCATGACCACCGGCGCGGTGGCCAACACGGCCGAGAACTTCCGCTACGTCTTCGCCTATGCCACGCCCAATAGCGCCGCCGACACCGCCGTGCTGCACGGCTCCACCGGCAGCGACACCTTCCTGGGCGAAGGGCCGGTGGGCACTACCCCCACCTGGGCCAGCCTGGCGGGAGCGGGCAATGCCTACTATGTGCGGGTAACCGGTTTCGACAGCGTGACGGCCCAGGGCCAGGGCGGCTTCGATACCGCCGTGCTCCGCGATTCCGACGCTTCGCAGCCCGACGTGCTCACCTCGCAGCCGGACCTCGGCTGGGCCCAGATGCAGGTGGCCGGCCTGTACCTCAACCGCGTCGAGGGCTTCCGCAACATCTTCGGGTTCTCGCAGCGCGGGCCGGCCAAGGACGAGGCCTACCTGTACGGGACGGCCGGGGCCGATACCCTCACGGCAGCGCCCGGCGATACGGCCCTCAACGGGGCCAATTACTCCAGCCGCGTCTGGGGCTTCGAGAAGGTGGTCGCCTACGGCACGGACGAGCCGGCCGATACGGCCCAGATCACCGACTCGGCCCTGGCCGACCTCTTGGAGGCCGACGGCGATTGGGTCCGCTTGTCGGCCGTGAACCTCGATTACATCATCGAGGCCCACAGGTTCCACCGCGTGCGGGTCAAGTCGGTCAGCGACACCGATGGCGACAGCGAGTCGATCGGCAATTTCCTCCACGACCTGATCTTGGAGGATTGGTAATGTAGGGTGCGTGCTCTGACCGCACGCGCCGCAAGAACGAGCCGCCGGCTGGCAGCAGGGGGCACAGAGCAGGGAGCACGGAGCGGCAAGAACGAGCCGCCGGGTTTACGCCCGGCGGCCCAAGGTATGCCACAGGCAGGCTACACCTGCCGGCTCGGAGGCGGTCATGCGCGATTGGCCTGGGTGGCGAGCCACCCTCGCCGGCTCAGCGCGGCTGGCTCATCGGGCCGGGGCGGACCCGCTTCTGCACGTCCGTCTCGAGCACGCCGAAGGTGGCCTCGTGGTGCTGCACGGTCAACTGAAGCGCGTGCAGCATCCGCTTGGCCGTGAAAAAGTTCGTGATGATCCGCTGCGTGATGACGATGGGCTGCGTGGGCACGCCCATGGGCTGGGGATTGAGCCCGAAGTCGATGATCAACTCTTCGGGCGTGCCGGTCACCCGGCAGAAGTTGGCGTAACTGGCCACGGCCTTGGTGTCGTCGATCTGGACCTGGATCCGCTGGATTTGCGGGGCCTGGGCCTGCGGCGGCGCCTGGGGCTGGGCCGGTTCCGTGCGGGCGGCCCCTTCCGCGGGGGTCTGTGCCGTGGGTTCTTCGTGTTCGGGTTTCTCTTTGGACACGGGTAGCTCCCTCTCTCTGCGTGACATCGAAACTCCCACCCAACAACCGGACACCCGGTCGGGGGACAGCCGGGCCTTGGGCGGGCCGGCCTGCAAGGCAACGCCACGACCGCTCAACGCCCGATTATAGAGATATACCCCAAAAAGAGAACCACGGGCAGCGCCAAAGGGACGAAAAAAGCCCGAAACATCTCCCAACCCCACCCAAGTTTGCCAATCCTTACGACCGCTACGGATTCGCAGGCCGCCCCACCAAAAAGCAGGGGTGGCGCCTTCCATCGGCCTTTTTCCGCTGCAAACGTAGGGGCGATCCCCCTGCCACGGGTTATTTGCCCCGGATGGACCATTCGGCCGGACGAAAGAGGGGCCGGCAAACCGCTTCTCGGTAACCGTTCACGGCCCGGGCCTTCCGGATGCTCAGGGGGAAGGAGGAGCGTGCGGGGTATGGCGAATATCAAAGCGCGGCGGACGCGACGGAGCGCGTCCGTCCAAGGTGGAGGGCCACGCTCTGTCGTGGCCGAGGCATTGCGTGTTGCCCGGTAACGTCCCGGCGCGTAAACGGTTACGCCCCTCGGGACTATGATGGGCCCCGGCCCCAGTGCCGCCCTCTTGACGGCGGTCCTAGCGCGTAGTCAATATCGCGGTGTCGGCCACGACGGGCCCGACTGCCGATCCCGAGGCCTCTTGCCGCCTGGAGTGCATGCATGAAAGCGACGCGATTACTCGTGCCGGTGTTGCTCGCAGGGCTTGCCGTGTTCCCACGCACACGAGCCTGGGCCCAGGTGCCCCCCCACCATGCCCAGCAGATTCGCAAGGCCGCTGAGCGACTTAAGCCGCAGGCCGTCCCCAAGAAGCTCCGCACCGTACTCATTTGGAACACGCCGCCCCATCTGATGGACAAGGACCCCCATAAAGGCTACTGCATTCCGTACGGCAAAGAGGCCTTTCGGGCCATCGGGCAGGCCACCGGGGCCTATACGCCGGTGGCGAGCGACGATCTGGCCGTTTATGCCCCCGGCAGCCTCAAGCGTTTCGATGCCATCGTGCTCAATAACGCTTCGGGCCCGTGGATCACGCCGACGGCTGCCGACCTGGCCAAAGAGCCGCTCAAGAAGCTGGGCACAACCGCCGCCGAGGTCGAGGCCGCCCTGCGCACGAGCTTCCTGGATTTCGTTCGCAACGGGGGCGGGGTGGTGTGCATCCATTTTGCCATCGCGGCCAACCGGCACTGGCCGGAGTTCACCGAGTTGTTCGGGGCCACGTTCACCGGGCACCCCTGGGCCGAGGAGGTGGGCGTATGCGTCGAGGAGCCGTCGCACCCCTTGGTGGCGGCGTTTGGCGGCAAGGATTTCCGGATTACGGACGAGATTTACCAGTACGGCCGCCCGTTTGACCGGGCCAAGCTCCGCGTGCTGCTGTCGATCGACCCGGCGACGACCAACATGGGCGTTCGCTGGATCGACCGCAACCAGACCGATTTCGCTTTGGCCTGGGTCAAGCCGTACGGCAAGGGGCGGGTGTTCAACACGTCATTCGGCCACATGGCCAGCCTGTATTCGGACCCCAAGGTGCTCCAGTTCTATCTGGATGCCATCCAGTTTGCGGCGGGCGATCTGGAGGCGCCCACGGCCCCCCGGCCCGCGCGGCCCCAGCGGCCGCCCGCCCCAGGCACCCAGCCTGCACCGGGGCAGGAGCCCGGCTTCTACTCGCTTTTCGATGGGACCACCCTGGCCGGCTGGCAGGGCGATCCGGCCATCTGGACCGTGGAAGACGGCGCCATCACCGGGCGCACCACCCCCCAGACACGGCTGAAAGAGAACAACTTTCTGATCTGGAAAGACCAGGTCGAGAACTTCGAGCTGCGGCTCAAATTCCGGCTCGAAGGGGGGAACTCCGGGATTTACTTCCGGGCGCAGAAGCGGCCGGCGGGCAAGACCGGGGGCGACCCGCTCATCGGTCCGCAGGCCGACTTCGACGCCACCGGCCGATGGACCGGGGTGATCATGGAGTACCTTGGCCGCGATGTGCTGGCCGAGCGCGGGCAAAAGGTCGTCATCGACCCGCAGGGAACCAAGCGCGTGGTGGGATCGGTGGGCGATCCGGCCGAGCTGCTCAAGGCGGTAAAGCCGGGCGATTGGAACGACTATACGGTTATCGCCCGGGGCGGCCAGGTGGTGCTTCGGATCAATGGCCGGACCATGTGCGAGCTGGACGACCGCGACCCGAAGCGGCCGGTCCACGGGTGGTTGGCCCTGCAAGTGCACGTGGGCCCGCCCATGCGCGTGCAGTTCAAAGACATCTACCTGCGGCGATTCTGAAGGGGTGAACGTGGCCGGCCAGGGGCCGGCCCATCACGCCTCGGCGGCAGCGGGCCCTTCGTCCTCCTGGGGCGCCTGGCGGGCAGAAAACCGCCGAACCGCCAGGGCGAACACCAGCATCAGTATCCCCCCGATGAGGAGCGTGGGAACGGCGCGCGGCGCCACGCACAAGCCACCGGCCGGGCCGCCCACCAGCCAGCCCAGCACAAACCGCAGAATGCCCTTCCAAACGCTGCCCGGCTCGTCGCCTCGCCAAAGCACGGCGGCAAGGGCCCCGACGATCACCCCCAGGGCGGCCGCAGGCGGGGTGGCGTCCTCCGGGGTGGTCAGGATGGCCACCCGCAGGGCGGCCACCAACACGCCCAGCAGCATCATCACCAGAATCACCGAAGAGAGGGCCACTTTGGCCCGGCCCGGCGGTTTCGCTGCTTGCGAAGAAGGCATTGCCATCGGTCTGAAACGATTACCGAACGATTACCATTCGTCTTGAATGAGCTGGCCATCGGCCCGGTGGCCAAGCTGCATGTACGTGGTGGCACTGATGGTGCTGCTGATGAACCGGAGACTGCCATCGCCGAGGACCGCGTTGAATCCCCCGGGGTGCGCCGAGCCGAAGCCCCCCACCTGCAGCGACACATCCGGCGGCAATGCCGGTTTTGCGCCGGGTGCTTTTTCAGCGGGTGCGTCGGGCGGGTTGGGGGCGGATTGGGCCTCGTCGGGCGTTACCAACGCCCCGGGCTGGCACACAAGGGGCACAAGACCTCGGGGGGTGGGCTGGGAGGGCAGAGTTCCCGTGTTCCGCAGCGTTGCCCGCGTGCCCGACATCCACCCCAG
>JBBIQF010000225.1:0-9846 GCA_037442445.1 Planctomycetaceae bacterium | reverse complement strand
CAGTCCCCCGGAAAACGCGACCGCGCAGCTCCCAAAACTCCGCAACAACGCCAGCAGCCGATCCCGCTTGGCGGCTACCTCAACCGGCAACTCGTGCATGGGCAACGGACGTCACAACCCGTGAAACACCAAGGCCCGAAAGACCCTCGCCCAACGCTCGTGCGCCCAAGAGGCGCACTAGGCCAATGCCCCGCGCCGGGCGGGGCAGTACATCTTACCGCCGACGAGGGTCCGGGACAAGTCATCGGCGGTGCGCACCGAGCCGGTTGCGTGGTGAATAAGGTCGTTGGCCGACAAGGCGCGTCCCCGGCCACTATGGAGCGTGGTATTGTACGGCCACGACGGAGCGTGGCCCTCCAACGGGGCGTGGTCCTCCCTGGAGGGACGCGCTCCGTCGCGTCCGCCGGGCTGCGGGGCCGGGCAATTGGCATTCTGGCATTCTGCGGCGCGGGCACCTAGGATGTGTACGTTACGGCCGCCTGGCCCGGGGGTGGGCTTTCTCGTACACCGCCCGCAGGCTTGCCGTGCTGACATGGGTATAGATTTGAGTGGTGACGAGACTCTTGTGGCCCAGGAGTTCCTGGACACTGCGGATGTCGGCCCCCCGGTCCAACAGGTGCGTGGCGAAGCTATGGCGGAGCGAATGGGGCGTGGTCCGGCGGTCCAAGCCGGCGGTTCGCAGGTATTTTTCGAGCATCCGGGCGACGCTGCGGGTGGTCAGGCGCCGGCCAAAGCGGTTGACGAACACCGGCGCCGCGGGGCCTGCCGGCTCGCCGGGGTGCAACCGCCGGACCGCCAGCCAGCGGCGCAGGGCCCGGGCGGCGAACGAGCCGATGGGGGCGAGGCGTTCCTTGCGCCCTTTGCCCCGCACGCGAAGGATTTCGGCCCGGAGGTCGAGGTCGCTTTCGTTTAGGCCCACCACTTCGCTGACGCGGAGCCCTGCCGAGTACATGGTTTCGAGAATGGCCCGGTCGCGGAGTCCCATGGGCGTGTTGGCCGGCGGCGCTGCCAAGAGCCGGGCGAGCTCCTGCGACGAAAGAAAGTGGGGCAGGTTGCGCGGCTTGCGCGGGTTGCGCAGGGCCTTGGCCGGGTTCGTCTCCACCCAACCCTCTCGCTGGCCAAAGCGGAAGAAGCTCCGCAGCGAGGCCAAGCGCCGGGCGATGGTGGCCGGCGCATAGCCCGCCTCGTGCAATGCCCCCACATAGCCGCGGAGTTCCAACACCGTGATCTCCGATGGCCGGGGACATCGGCCGCCGCGGGCCTCGGTCAGATAATCGATCAAAGCCGTCAGGTCTTCCCGATAACTCTTGATCGTCAAATCCGAGGCATTCCGCTCGACGCTGAGGTACTGAAGGAATCGGCCCAAGGCGGTGCGCATCGGCCGGCTCTCGTGCGTCAATCCCGGGGGGACCAGGCCGCCCGTGCTTCTTGCGCGGCCAGCAACGGCCCGAGCGGGCGGGCTTTGAGGCTACCCGCGGCGCGTTTACAGGAGGGGTTCGTCGCCGTCGGCTGGCAGCGCCGCGCGCATCCGCCGGGCGACCGCCTGCTTCTGGCTCTCCTGGCGGATTTTCTGGCTGAGCACCGCGGCATCATACCACGTAAAGCTCAGCTCGGGGTTGGAAGCGAACCGGCCCAACACCCGCAGCACCTCCGACCGCCGGGCATCGTCGTACAGGAAGATGTACCGCTCCTGCCCCTTCACCAGGGCCAGCACATTGATGTCTTGACTCACGGCAATCGGTCTCCTGCCAGCAGGCTCCCAGGCTCGCATCACCACCGGGGCACCTTCATGCTTTGGAGAAACACAGGCCGGGCAAACCGCCTCCCCAGCGTCGTCGTCGCAACTCCCAGGATTGTTATCGGATGGTGGGCCACCTCCACACAACCCGCGTTTGCCCGGCTCCGCCCCGGGCGCTGAGCATTTCCCAGATGTGCATCCGACAACAGAACCGAATGAAATCCTCGCTACGTTGCAAATAGCTTTGCCACCCCCCAAATCGGGCATCATCTTGAAAGAAGTAATAGCTGGCCAGGGCCTCGGTGAACTTGGGGTCCCGGCCGTCGTAGGCCTGCGTATGGCGCATGACCGGCCCGGCCTGCGGCCAGCAGGGTGGGGGCTTATCGCTTGGCGGCGGCGGGATGAACCCGCGTGGGTCGGGCCAGACGGGTGGCGCACCCCCGGCACCGTTCTGCCCCTCTGGCGGTGCATTCTGGGCCCCCTTTTGTGCAGCCACGGGCGTCTGGGTGGCAAGCTGGGCCTTGGCCAATGCCATCTCCGCCTCGAAGATCACCGGGGCCGGGATTTCCTCTTCCTCGGGTGTTCCCCACGGCAGCCCGTATCCGGGCGGGATGGCATGGAAACACGGATTGGTAGCGTACCACTCGACGTGCAGCGAGCACCGCGGGGGGTAATAGGGCGAATAGTCGGTCACCGCCCCGATGACCACGGCATCGACCTCCAGTTCGCGGCCCAGTTGCCGGGCCTCCTCCGGGCCGGTCAGGCGGAGATTCAGCGCCCGGAGGGCCTGCTCGACCGTGCCGACCGGCACCACCTCGAACCCGGGCACTTGCTGCAATTCGTGCGCATAGGCCAGGGCGAATCGCCGGCCATCGAGCGTGGGTTCGGCGCTCAAGTTAAAAAAGGGGGTTACGGCAACCTTGGAAAGCTGGGGGAACGGGTTGTGCAAGGTGGGCTGGTGCGCGATCTCCGGAAGCAGCGAGCAACCGGAAAGGAGCACAATGCCCGCAACCAACAGGTGCCGAATCATTCCCCGTCCCGGCCGTCACGACCAACCCCCCTGGAGCAGCTACCGGGACACACGCCCGGACCAACGGCGTGCCGATTATCGGCAAAGTCAGCCCGATTGGTTTAAAGCGAATCCCAGGAAAGCTCTTTTCGCACGTGGCACCCGATGCTGGGCTGTGGCACAGCGCTCCCAAGCAGCACCGATGTGAAAATGGGGATAGGCCCGTTTACGGGCCTTGCCCACAGGCGCCCCGCATAGGCCCGGCCTTCAGGCCGGGTTCGGCCACGACCGGCGCGCCTGTATGCCATTCCTCGCCGTTGGCACCCGGCGTGAACGCCGGGCCTAGTGGCCGCCTGCGGCGGCAAACGCCCGTAAACGGGCGTGTGGATAGAGCGCGAACTCCACCGGGCCCTTACGGGCCCGGCTCGTACGTAGGCCGCCAGGTTGCCGAAGGTGCAGGTCACACCGGGCCCTTACGGGCCCGGCTCATGGGGCCGGGCGGCTCCGCCCGACGCCGGGCCATTTCGGGCGTTCCATAACTCCTGGGCCCAGTACCCCAAAACATTCGTTCTGGCATAAGCCCGTTATCGGTGGCAAAGCGCCGCGACGCTCACACCTGGTCCGGCACCACGTAGGGCGGCCGGTACTCTTTGGTCAGCAGCCGGTCGGCCTCGGGGTCGTTGACGAATCGCTCGGTCTTGGGATCGAACTGGAGGGTCCGGCCCAATTGGTTGGCGATCTTCGCCAGGTGGCAAATGGCCGTCGAAAAGTGCCCTTCCTCGATGTCGGCGGTCAGGTCTTTGGGGTTTCGGCTCCGCATGGCCTTGACCCAGTTCTGGAAGTGCTCGAGGTCCATCATGGGTTCGCCGGGGGTGTGGGCGAACGGGCCGGGTTCGCGCTTCGGCCCCAGGAACGTGCGGTAGCTGGAATAGTCGGGAATGATCATGTATCCCTTGGTGCCGAAGAAGATGACGCCCACCACGCTGGAGTGATCCACAAACGGGTATTGGTCGCCCATGCCGGCCTCGGTGGGAGTGTACCAATGGCGGATTTCGAACTGCACCAGTTGGTTCCGGCCGGGGAAGCGGCAGCTGAAGAACTGGGTGTTGGGCGTATCGGCATCGTCGTCGGCTGCCGGGGGGAACCGCCCGCCCATCGACTGGATCTGGCAGGGATGGGTATCCAGCCCCAGGCCCCAGCGGATGATGTCGATGTTATGCACGGTCTGATTGGCGATATCGCCGCTGGCGAAATTCGACACCCAGTACCACCGCCGGTGGTAGAAGCTGCTGTAAGGGATCATCTTCGAGGGGCCGACCCACTTGTCCCAGTCCAATCCCGGGGGCACGGGCTGCGGCCGGTGCTTGCCCAAATGGCCCCGGAGCTTGTACGACATCCCCCGGGCCATGTACACCTCGCCGATGATCCCCTCTTTGAGCTTGCGGATGCCCTCGATGATATTGGGGCTAGAGCGGCACTGGGTGCCGTGCTGCACGATGCGTTTGTACTTGCGGGCGGCCTCGACCATCTTGCGCCCTTCCCATAGGGTGTGGGCGCAGGGCTTCTCGATGTACACGTCCTTGCCCGCCTGGCACGCCCAGATGGTTTGCAAGGCGTGCCAGTGGTCCTGGGTGGAAAAGCTGACCGCATCGACCGACTTGTCGTCCAGCAGCCGGCGCTGATCGGTATAGCGGGCCAGCTTGAGGCCGGCCAGTTGCGGGTAATGCTTCTCGGCCTGCTGGACGCGCGGCTCATCGCAATCGCAGACCGCCACGATGTCCACGTCGTTTTTGAGTTGCACCAGAGCGGCCACATGGGAGCGCATGCGGCCACCCAGGCCGACCAACCCCACCCGGATGCGGTCGTTTGGGCTCCCCGCCCGGGCCAGGGCAGGGACCGCCACCGTGGCCGCCAGGGCCGAAGATTTCACAAACTGCCGACGACTGGCTCGCGACATAACCTCTCCTTCACATGACCGATGGGCACACACACGTTCCCAGGCCGGTGCCCGGGAACAAGAGCAACCAAGCGTATTCTCGGAACCCTATGGGGCCACGCCCCTTACGTAGTCGATGGCGAACTCGGCCTGGCGAGCCCCGTTACCCGGGTCGATCCGCAGTTCGGTGATGGTGTGGCCTTTCCACTGGGGGTGCTCGCCCACGGGGATGCGGTACTCATGGAATTGCCCATCCGCCTGAAGCGGAAACACCACCACCCGCTGTTCCGAAAACCCGGGTGCCTGCCGGGTGCCCCAGTACAATTGGCCCATCTGCCCGGCCGTTACGCGCATCCGCAGGGCAATGACCGGGCAACGGTCTGCCGGGACATTCAGCAGGCTGCGGACCAGGTACGGATCGCCACCGGTGATACTGCCGGCCAGCGCACCGTCGCGGACCTCCAGGTCGCCGATATGGTGGGCCGCCAGCCAGCCTTCAGCCGATTGGTCGAACTCGAAGGCGATGCGATCGGCCGGCCGGGGCAGCCGGTCCACCTGGCGGAAGGCCACCCCTTCGACCCGCACCTGCCACGTCCCCTGGCCGGGCAGACGCACCACCAGAAAACCCCAGGCGCTATCGTAACGCCAACCGGGCTGGCTGCCTTTTTCCGGCAGGTCGCGCTGGGGCAAAGTCTCATCGGGCTGCGAAGCGCCGGCCTGGACCCGCGCCACGGCGACCCTTCCAGGCCGCGCTACGTTGCTGGCCAGCACCAGCCCGTCCTGGCCCTCCGGCACGGCGGCCTGGAACGCCAAGGTTCGGCCATCCCACGACACCTTGCTCACCGGCACGCTGGCGGTCAGGTGCAGGCGGCGGGGGGCCTGGCCCACGATGGTCGTGGCCGGCTCCTCATCACGCCCCATAAGGTGCAATATGCCCTGCACGATCATCCGCGGGGCGAACACCCAGGGGCACTTGCTGCCATCCACGGCGCTGATATTGTCCGGCCACAGGGCCACGTTTTCGCCCGAAGCATCCTGCTGGTGGATAGCGCTATGGACCAGCAACTCGGCCACATGCCGCCAGGGAAGGCGCTGGTCATACTCGGCCAGTTTCAACAGGGCCTCGGCGTAGCGCAGGCCATTCCACTGTACCGGCCGGCCAAACCATGAACCCTGGTACCACGTGGCACCGAACACGGGAATGCTGGCCCCCAGCAAGAACGGCTTATCGGGATCTTGCCACAGATACACGAACGGCAGGCCGCGGCGCGCCCAGGTGACGGCGCCGGCTAGCCACCGCCGGTCGCCGCTAAAGCGATAGGCCTCGATGAAGGCATCGACGGCGTCGGCCGCCGCCAAGATGTCGGGCGTGTGGACCGGCACTTCCCACACCTGGGCTGCGCGGGGCACGCGGAATCGCTCCATCAACTCCAGGGTGGGCACCACGCGCCGATAGGCCTCGGCATCGCCGGCCACCCGGGCATAGCGCAGCACCTCATAGGCCCTGCGGGCACAGGTGCCCACCTCGACCGAATCGTCGGGCCCCAAGTCGTAATAGTC
The DNA here is from genome assembly GCA_037442445.1 of Planctomycetaceae bacterium. Lineage (GTDB taxonomy): Bacteria > Planctomycetota > Planctomycetia > Pirellulales > Thermoguttaceae > JANLFZ01. The sequence goes on along the minus strand of JBBIQF010000225.1, from coordinate 3,603 downwards.
CATGCCTACAAGAGGCGGGCCGGCCTGAAGGTCCGCGTCAAAACGCCACGCCCCGTCCTTGCCCTGCGACTGCAACAACGATGCGGCCGCAAAAGGATTGGCCACCGCCAGGTCGAACCGCCCAGGAAAACGCATCGCCTCCAGTCGCGGATCGGCATCCATCAGCCTGGCGACCCGCTCGGCCAGCGCCCGGCACCGGGCACGCACCGCCGCATCGGGACTCAGCAGGGCGCCGACCAGCACGTCGGCCACGTAGGCCGCAGGCCGCCCTTTGTGCGACAGAATGCCGCCCCCTTTGCTGGTCCACCAGTTGGCCTCTTCCTCGATCCACAGGGACTTCAAGTACCCCTGCATCGAGAATTCGATCTCCTTCTCATAAGAGCCCCGCGGCAAAGGGCTTGGGGGCGGCAGCCCCACGCGCTGGATGTACGCTTCGAGCGGGGCCAGGGCATCGCGGGCCTGGCCGTCGGCCAGAATCTCCGCCCGCAGCACGAGCGGCCCTGCGGGTTCCACCCGGTAGGGTTTTTGGGCCAGCGCCTGGCTGGGGGCGAAAAACTCCGGCACCGTGGGCAAGCTCAGCGCCATGAGGTGCGCACGCTGGCCATGGAATCGGCCCGGCGAGGCGAACACAGCCCGGGGCCGGTCCCGCCGGCCGTCCCACCGTTGGTGCACATCCCACAGCAGCCCCACCGTGCCGCTGGCGCCGTGCACGCCCATGGCCGGCACCGTTACATAATTGGGATGCGGCGCAAAACGCACCCGGTCTGGATGCTCCTCGGCAATGTCCAGAGCCGAGGACGACACCTCGTCCCCCACCAGCCATTCCAAGCCCGGAAATACCGCTTCGTCCCGGTGCAAGGCATACACGGCCGGCCCCACGAACAGTACGACATCCAGCGGCCGGGCCGCCTGGAGACGGTGCTCCACACCGACGAGCTTGGAACCCCGCTGGAGCCGGAACAGCACGTGCACCCGGCCGATGTCGCCCAAAGCGGGAGCCGTGGCCGTAAACTCCAGCCGAGCTTCCTTCTGGCCCTCCACCGCGGCAATCGCCTGGCCGGCGCAGAGGCTTGCCGTGGCAACGCTATCCTGCCCCTGGCGCACCGTTAGGCGTCCCAAACCAGGCACCCATGCGGCGGTGCGCCAGCCCCAGGCGGTTTTCACGACCAACTCGCCAGGCCCAAATCCGAACGCGTTCTTCCGAAAGACCAGGCGCAGGTGCTCGTTTTCGAGTACCGCAAATTGCTCGCCGGCAGAAGCAGCGAGCTTTTCGGCCGGCTGGGGCAGCGGCCGCGCGTTTCCTATCACCAGGGTGGCTTGGGTACAGGGGGCATCTTCGCACGGCACCGGGCTGTGGACGCGGTAGGAAACGCGTTCCTCCAGTTTCTCGGCCGCCGGGACGAAGGTGGCCGAGACCACGCACGTCTTGCCCGGCAAGACCGGCGGCGACTCTATCGTTTTCTGCTGGCCGCCCAGCGTGAAGGTAACCGCCACTGGCGGCGCGATGGCAGTGCCGCGGTTTTCCAGCTCGCATTGGATTTCGACGGGTTTGCCGGCGGCGGCTACCGGCACCGCAGGCCCGAAGCTCCGCACCGCGAGTTTGGGGGCCAGGCGGAGCACGGTGTGGGCCGCCTCCTTTCCTGTGCGGGCCTCCAGGCGCACGGTGCCGCTTTTTTCGCGCCGGCCGTGGAGCGACCAGAACGCGCGGGCCAGTTTGCCGGGCGCGATCGTCCCCAGTTGCACTTCGGGCGGACGGGCCTCCAGGCCGGCGATCGGCTGTAGCAATGCCCGGACCTCGGCAGCCGCCGCATCGCCATCGTTGTGGATGGGCACATGGACGCGGCAGCGCTGGCCCGGCGCATCTGCATCCTCCTCCAGCCGCACCGTGCCGAATCGCAGCACCGGCCCCACACGCTCCAAATAGGCGAAATCGTCGACCAGCAGCTCGCCGGCTGTCCCCTCGATCCGCACCGCGAAGTGGACCGATTGCACCTTCGGGTCGCCGGTGTAATCGTACTTGATGCGTCCGCGATGCCACTGCCCGTCGCCAATGTGGCCCTCGGGCACCGTGAACATGGCCCGCGAGGAGTTGGTCCGCTCGATGCCCTGGGCATTGACGGGGATCACATAGATCCGCAGACGGGCGCCCTGGGCCGAGATGGCCTTGTACCAGAACTCCATCCCTCCCCGGAGGCGATCGAGAAGGCGCACGCGGTTCAGGCCGGTTTCGATCCGGGGCTCGGTCCCCGGCTGGCGGATGAAACGCAATGCGTGCCGGCCAGTATGGGCGTCGGTGGCCAATTCGACCTGCCGGCCCACGGGGCCCCAGTCGGCCGGGAAATTGTTGGGCCCCAGGACCTCGAACGACCCGTTGGTACACGGGTTTTCCGCTGCCAGAACGACTGCCAGAATCCACGCACACGCCATCTTAGACCGCGGGCCCCGCCCGCGCCTCCCAGACGCCAATTCAAAGGCTGCATCACGCGACCCCGACCATAGCCGGTCGGCCGGCGCGCCGCAAGTACTTCCTCGACCGGCGCGAAGTTCGCTACCGCCGCTTAGGCGATTTGCGGGGCCTGAGTACAGCCAGAAGCAACAGGGCCGGAATCACCAGGACCAGCAATTGCGGCCGGCGTGCCGCCACCAGCAGCACCACCGGCAGAGCCAGCCATACCCACCAGGGGACGCCTCGCAACTGGTCATACGCCAACCACAGGGCCCCGCAGAGGGCTCCGATGCGCCAGCACGCCGATTGCAATTCGGCGGCCCCGCCATAGAAGGGCCACACCCACAGCACGCTTCCGCCGACCAGCAAGACCACGGTGATGGCGCCAAGCATGTGGCGGCGCCATGTGCTGGTGGCAGCCAGGTTCGAGCCAGAAGGCAGCAAAGAGCGTGGCAGCGGCATGGGCGCGAAAACCGGATTTCCTCCTGCCCCGCATTTGAGCATCTTACCTTACCGGCGCCCGGTTTGGATGGCAGGGCTTGTCGTCAGAAAGGTAGGGTCCGTTGGAGGGCCACGTTGCGCTGGAGGGCCACGCTCCGTCGTGGCCGGACATTGGCGGGTGCGGCTCCAAAGCCCGTCCGCGTGGCTGGGCGGCTCGGGCTTGACGGGGGTACGATACAAACGTACACTATACGGCAGCGTGAGGAGTGCTATCATGCCCCCCCCAAACGAGCCAATCCTGCCCAAGCCCGTCTCCACCGCTTCGCTTGTCAACCACCTCCGCCAGGAGCTGGCCCGGTGGCAATCTCCTCGCAATCCGCCGGACGAAGCACTCGTCTCTACCGGTTGCCCCGCCTGGGATGCCCTCCTGCCTGGGGGAGGCTTCCGCCGCGGAACCCTGGTGGAATGGCTGGCCGACGGGGACGGAACCGGCCGACAAACCTTGGCCCTGCATGTGGCCCGGCAGGCTTGCCAAGATGGGGGGGTAGTTATCGTGTTGGATCCCGAGCGGGACCTTTTTCCCCCTGCCGTCTTCCACGGCGGGATTCCTCGCGAGGCCCTCATCGTGGTCCAGCCCGGCAATCCGGTCGAGCATATCTGGGCCTTGGAGCAATCGCTTCGTTGCCAGGCCGTGGCAGTGGTGCTGGCCGGGCTGG
>JBBIQF010000224.1:0-9886 GCA_037442445.1 Planctomycetaceae bacterium | reverse complement strand
GACAGAGCGTGGCCCTCCCTGGAGGGGCGCGCTCCGCCGCGTCCGTCGCGTCCGCCGTTCAGAACCGCAACGGAAGCGTATTGGGCAGCTTGTCGGGCAGCACCTCGCGGAGCGGCGGCACACGCTGGGCGATCAATTGGCGAAGGTCTTGAACCTCGGTGCTGGTCAGGTCCAGTTGCCGGGCCAGCTCCTGCTGCCGCGCTACCCATTGGGCATCGAAGCGGGCCAGCTCTTCGCCCATCCGGCGCTCCGCCAAAGCCAAGCACTCCTCTCGCTGCCTCTCGTACAGCCGTCCCAACCCCTGGTTCAGCGCCTGGGCAACCTGAGGGCCAAGGTTCGACGCCATGCGCCAATGCGGCCGATCAAGAGAGCCTGAAATCTCGATCGTGGCTTCCAGCCGCCGAATCTGGGCAAAGGCCAGTTCCAGTTCGTGCCACCATGGCTGCTCGGCCAGGCGGCCGGCCTGCGGCACCAGCTCCACGGGTTCCTGCCGGACCAACAGCCGGCCCTGCAACTGGCTTTGGGCAAGGTCCAGCACCAGGTCCAGCCGGGTCTGGCCCGGGGAGACCACCAGGGCCAGCCCCTCGGGGTCCCCCAGAAGTCGCGGCGGCTGGTCGATGGCCGGGCAGCGAACCACCAAGTGGTCGCGGGGCGTGGGGCCCGTGCGGTCCATCCGGGCTTCGATTTCCAGGCGCGACGTGCCCGCCACCTCGATGCGGAACTCGGCGGGCTTCCCGTGCCACGCCGGGTGCGAGCACAGGTCCCTGGCCGTGCCGCGGAACTGAAAGACTTCTTCCTCCACACGGGCCTGGCCATCGATGGCCAATTGCTCCACCAGCCAGTCGGGCCGCTTGCGCGTGCCGGCAAACACCACGTCCAGCCCGCGATGGCGGCCGGGCGAGTTGGATTCCTCGAAGCGGGGCCAGTGCTGCCGCGCCCACTGCACCCAGCGTAGCACCGTGGTCACCCGCCGCGACAATTCGGGCCCAAGCAAGTATTCCGAAAGCCCCTCGGGATCCAGCCCCTTGGGAGGAACCAGCCGGCCAACGGCCTGCCGATCGTGCTCCTGGGCCTGCCGGATGGCTTGCTTATCGGCCTCGAGCTGCTGGGCCAGGCGGCTGCATTCGGCGCGCAGATCGGCCAGTTGCCGGTAAAGCTCTTCGGCCTCGTGGGTCGCCCGGACCAGGGCCTGCGGATCGTCGAGCAATCGCTTGGGGTGGCGTGCCAGTTGCTTGGGGTCCAGATCGCCGCGAAACACCTCGCGCAGCGCGTGGGCCTGTTGGCGAAGGGTTTGAAGGCGGGCTTCCAGGCGGCCGAACTCGCCGGGCCAGCGCCGGGCCAATTCGCGCGAAACGCGCACCGTCTCGAACTGCTCGATCTGTTCGGCGGCGTAATCGCCAAGCCGCTGGCCCCATTGCCGGAACTGCTGGCTCACCGCGTCGCGGAGCGAGTTGCCCAAGGCTTCCACCAGGCCATCGGTTTCCGGGCCCTGCGAACCGCCCCGGACCTCCAGGGCCCCGGAAGTGGCCCGCTCGGTGCCGAAGCGCAGTCCAGAAGCTCGCCCGTGGCGGACAACGTATTTGCGCCGCAGTAGCGCATCGCCATCCAAGGCCAGGATGAGTTCGTCGGCCTCCAGCAGGTTCTGCATCGGGTGGCGGGGGTCGGCCACGCATACGTGTTGCAGCCGAATCTCGGGGTTGACCAGGCGGGTGCGCACCGCCCCGATTTCCACCTTGGCCCCCACCATACGCTGGCCGGCGGCAACCAGGGCTCGGTGGACCAGGCGGTCCGTCCCCCACCACACCAGCCCGGCCACCAGGGCAACGAGGGCCAGCCGGGGAAGGACGTAGGACCAGCGTATCCAGCCGCTCATCGCTTCCTCCCCGGCGGGGCCGCCTCGACCAGCAACAAGGCATCTCGGACGCGATACCTAGCCAGCCGGGCCGCCAGCCACGGCCGCCACCGCTGGCAGCCATGCCACACCAGGTAATACACCGGCCAGAACAGCACCAGGCCCAACAGCAAGCTGCCGAACACTACCGTGTTGTTCAACCCGGTCCAGGGCACAAGCGGCAAGTCGTACAGCCAGGCCCCGAGGGGCTGAACTCCCGGGCGGGTCAGCACGCGCAGGCCCAAATCGTGGGCCAAGGGGTCCGTCCACGCGCCCAAGAGGGTGAACACGCCGGCCGACCCAATCACCGCGGCCAGATTGGCCCGCACCGACAGGGCCAGTACCGCCAACACCGCGGCGGTCAAGTTGCCCTTGGGCACCAAGCCCACGAGCATCCCCAAGGCCACCCCCAGGGCGAGGCGCTGAGGTGCGTCGTCATCGGTCAAGGCCTCGACAAGATTCCGAACCGGCCGGACAACCGCCGAAAACATGGCATCCTGCCTGCACAACCGCTCGGCAGCCCCATAAAACCAGGCGGCGGATGGTAGCCGAAAGCACCTTTGGCCGCAATAACGGTTGGCGGTGCCCCACCGCTGGTGGGATATGAGCGTATTCCAAAATGCATCTGCTTCGGGTTACGGAGCCCATGAGGGATGGGCGTACAATCGCCAGCCGACGGAGGAACCCCCTGAAGGGGGCTGACATTCCACGGGATTGGCGGGCAGGCGTCTCGGCGGCCGAACCCGGCCTGAAGGCCGGGCCTATGGGCCGCCTGTCGGCGGCAAGGCCCGTAAACGGGCCTACCTTTGGACCCGCGTGGCGTGCGCGCGATTTGCCCCAACGGCAGCATCGGATGCGAACAACCAGGATCGACATTCTGGGCCAGAGCCAGTCGGCGGCCGGTCAGAACTCGAAGAGCTTCCGCACGTCTTCGATTGTCCCCGTCTTGGTCTGGAGTTTGGGGGTGCCATCGGGCTGGTGCACCAGCCACTGTTTCTTGGCGCGGATGGGCATCGCAATTCGGTACGGCTTGGCTTTGCCGATCAAGGTCATGGCCTTTTTTGCGCCTTCGAACAGGGCGGTGCGCGTTTCGGCAAAGGGGTACAGCTCGGCGGACTCCCGGGCCAAACCCCGCTTGACCGCCACCGCCACCACCTCGGGACCGAAGAACTTCTTGGCTTCGCGGCAGGTCGCTTCGTCGCCGGTGACCATGATGGTGGGCACGCCGTAATGGCCGGCGACCAGGGCCACCTGGGCCAGTTCGCCCGATTCGACATCGTTGTACCAGTAGCGGTTTTCGCTGCGGGACGACTGCGTATGGCACAGCACGCCGTCGGGGGTGCCCATCATGGCATGGGCCCCCAACTGCACCAGGCCGGCAAACGATTCATCCAGCCCGCACAGCACGCACGGCCGGGGCAAACCCGTGATGTACTTGGCGCCCGGTTCCATGAGATGCGGAACAAAGGCCTGCGTGCCGTGCCCATCCAGGACCACAATTTCTTTAGCTCCGCCGGCCCGCAGCCCGCGCACAACCGCGGCGATGTCGCCCATCAGATACTCTTTGGCCTGCTCGTTGCGCGGCCCGGAGTCGCGTGTCTGGGCGAACTGGTACACGCCGCTGGCCCCTTCCAGATCGGTGACGATGTAAATTTTCTGCCCGCAGGCCGGCTCCAGCCGCAGGACAACTTGCGCAGCAACCAAGATCGCGATAACCGATAGCACACGATGGGTTCTCATGACGCGGGCTCCCTACGACCGAAGACGATGTCGTCCAAACCGGCTTCGACGGGGGCCATTATACGCCAGGACGAGGAGCGCCAACGAGCCGGGGGCTTTACGCCGCCGGCAGAAAACACCACCGAGGTGAACCCGGCGGGGCGTCGCGTACCAAGAACGAGCCGGGGCCATTACGCCCCCGGACCAAGAACCCCTGGGGTGAACGCGCAAGGTCGGACTTCGGGGCCTGCCCTTACGGCGGGCCGGAAGGCGACGTGGGGTTGGGCGTGCTGCTCAGTTGCGAAAGGACCTGGAGCAACCCATTGAGGTGTGCCAACCGCGGGCCAAAGCGGTCGACGAACTCATTGAGCATGAACTCGCCGTCGCGGAGCTGCTCGAAGTTCTCGTTGATTTCCTGGGTGATGCTCACCAGGTACTCGGTTTGGATCTTGCTGAGGGCCTCCGCGGCCGATCGGCAGGCGGCGGCCAAGGAGGGATTGGCCTGCTTCCACTGGCCCAACTCGGCGGCCCGCTGGCGTTGCGCCGCCCCCACTTGGGAGATCAGCTCTTCCAACAGTTCGTTCTGGCGATCCTGGGCGGCCAGCAGCTCCCGCAACAGACCGATGATCTCGGCGGTGCCGCCGGACTGGCCCCCCGCCGGCGGGTTGTACGTGCCGTGCGAAACGTCAATCTGGGTGCAAAACATGGGTCGCTGGCGACGATCGTCAGGCATGGCTAGGGTTTCCTTTCGCCGTTCCAGTATAAGCAGGCTCGCCGAAAACGTCGAGTAGCTGCCCCGCCCCGCCCCGACCTTTCTCGCCCCCTCACGCCGCTAAAGTCCCCTACAACCGGAACCCGATTCATGCCTTTGTCGGCCCATCGGCAGACACGCCGACTGGCCAAGCTGCGCAAACTGGGCAATCGCTTCCCCATCAGCTTACCCGTCCGGATGAGCGACATCAAGTCCAAGGCAGCCATAGGGTTTCTCACTGTCATCCCTGATCCCGAACACGGGCTATTCGGCGGCTATCTGGTGCTCAACCGGGCCGGCCGACCGCTGGAGTTTCACTGCACGACCCCCATCAAGCCCAACCGGGCCCAAGAGATCCTCTATGGGCCCACCCTGGAGCCTTACCTGTTTGGCGAGCAGATCGGGCAGACCCTGGTACGGAAGGCCAGCCACGAGTTGCTGGCAGTCTGTACCGACCGGCAACCCGTGCTGGCCGTTCGGGAGTTTGTTGACGTTCCTGTGGCCATGGTCTTGCCGCCCGATGGCCCGCCGGAAGGGCCGCCGGCCGAGGCGGCCGAACTGGGTGCCGCGGTTTCGGCCCTTCGCCTCGACCCACCGCACCGCAGGCCCGGGTTGGTGACATTCATGCTGGGCAGCCATCGCCTGGCGGTGGCCTGCGAAGTGGAAAGCGACCGGGACCGGATTGTCGAACGCCTGGGACCTGTTGCCGAGGGCTTGGACCTGTTGGAACCGTTCCAGCGTATCCGCGAAGCGATCGAGGAAGCCCGCCGCGGGGGGGCCGCAGGATAATGGCCCAGGGCATGGCAATCGACTTTGGCCCATTGGGCCAAGCCAAGCCGGCCGTATTCTGGTCGTGGGTCGCCCCGCCGGCGCCGGAAGTGGTCCCGATTGATGTCGGGCTGCGGGCCGAGGTGTTCTCCACCGGCTGGAATCGGGCCCTGGCCCGAGGGCCGAACCTGGGAGAGCGGGAAATTCGCCTGGCCATCGACCCGCCCAAAGTGGTAACCATTCCCATACGTCGGCCGCCGGTTCGGGTGCGGAGTTTTCATTTCCCCACCCCGCTGGATACCGCTGGGCGGCCTGAGGTCGGCCAAATGGTGGCGGTACCGCAGTTTCCCCCGGGCAGGACTGGGGGGACGCGGATTGCTCCGCCGGCCGACATCGTCAAACTCGAAGACCGCCTGCATTATCTCCTTCAGCCGCCGCTTGAGGCCCTGTTGGCGTCGCACAGCCTGGGCTTCCCCCGGCAGCCGTTTCCGTATCAGCTTACGGGAATTGCCTTCCTGTACCCTCGGTTTGCGGCGGTACTGGCCGACGAAATGGGGTTGGGTAAGACCATGCAAGCGGTTACGGCGGCCCGGCTGCTGGTCCACGCGGGGGAGGTCCGCAGTGTGCTGTTGGTCTGCCCGAAGCCGTTGGTGCCCAACTGGCATCGCGAGTTCGCCCTCTGGGCGCCCGAACTTCCCGTGGCCGTCATCGAGGGGGAACAGGCCCGGCGGCGGTGGCTGTGGGGGCTGGATATCCCGGTCAAGATCGCCAACTACGAGGTCTTGCAGCGGGACCGCGAGGTGTTCGAAACGGACATTGCCGGCCGGCCCGTCCAATTCGACCTGGTGGTCCTCGACGAGGCGCAGCGGATCAAGAACCGATCAAGCGCCACCAGCCAAGTGGTGTGCTCGATCGGGCGGCGGCGGAGTTGGGCACTGACGGGCACGCCCGTGGAAAACAGCTCCGAGGACCTGGTGGGCGTGTTCGAGTTCGTCGCGCCCGGGTTCCTGTCCCCCGAAATGAAGCCCACGCGCATGGGCCAGACCGTGCGCGATTACATCCTGCGGCGAAGCAAGGAACAGGTGCTTACCGACTTGCCGCCCAAGCTCATTCGCGACGCCTTGGTCGAGTTGACGCCCGAGCAGCGGGCCACCTACGACCTGGCCCAGAATGCCGGCGTGCTGCGCCTGGCCGAGATGGGCCGATCGGCAACCATCCAGCACGTCTTCGAGCTGGTGCTCCGGTTGAAGCAAATCTGCAACTTCGACCCTGCCACCGGCGCCAGCGCCAAACTGGAGCGCCTGGAGGCGGACCTCGAGGAGGTGGCGGCCAGCGGCCGCAAGGCGCTGGTCTTCAGCCAGTGGGTCGAGACGCTTGCCGAGCTGCGCCGGCGGCTTGGCCGGTTCGGCCCGCTGGAATATCACGGCCGGATATCCCACGCGCACCGCCAAGAAACCGTCCGCCGCTTCCGCGACGACCCGCACTGCCATGTGCTGTTGATCAGCTACGGGGCCGGCAGCGTGGGGCTGAACCTCCAGTTCGCCAACTACGTGTTCCTCTTCGATCGGTGGTGGAACCCCGCGGTGGAAGACCAGGCCATCAACCGCGTGCATCGCATCGGCACGGATGGCCCGGTCACCGTCACGCGATTCTTGGCCGTCGATACCATCGAAGAACGGATCGAAGCCATCCTCACCCAGAAGCGCGAATTGTTCGAGATCATCCTTTCCGGGGCCGAGGGCGGGCACAAGCTGGGCCTGAGCGAGGCCGAACTTTTCGGGCTGTTCGGCCTCCAAGTGCCTGGCAGCGGGGCATCGGCCGCTGCATGAAAGCGCCGCTGGCGCCGGCAGCGTTCCGGAAGGTTGCGTTCTCTTAAGTCGGCAGGCACAATGGAAATCGCAGTTGCCGCGATTCGGGTCTGGTTCCGTCATGAAAGGATAGGCCATGGGTGGTTTGAACCGCCGCGAGCTTTTGGGGGCATCGCTGGGTTTGGGTTTGAGCACGGTTTGTGGAGCATGGCCGCATAGCGCGGCCCGCGCCGCCGAGCCGCCCGGCTCGCACATGCATTTGGGCATGGTCACCTACATCTGGGGCAAGGACCTTTCACTGCCGGAACTGCTGGACTGCCTGACCCGGGCCAAAGTTCTGGGGGTGGAACTCCGCACAGAGCGCGCCCACAAGGTGGAACCCAGCCTCAGCGCCGCCGAGCGGGCCGAGGTCCGAAAACGCTTCGCCGACAGCCCCGTGACCCTGGTGGGCCTGGGCACGGTGGAAGACCTCCACCATCCCGACCCCAAACGCCTGCGCAAAGCCATCGAGACCACCAAAGCCTTCATCCAACTCAGCCACGATGTGGGGGGCAGCGGCGTGAAAGTCCGCCCCAACGACCTCCCCAAGGACGTCCCCGAGGAGAAAACCATCGCCCAGATCGGCAAGGCGCTCAACGAACTGGCGGCCTTCGGCGCCGACTTCGGCCAGCAGGTCCGCTTGGAGGTGCACGGCCGGTGCTCGCCCTTGCCCATCATCAAGCGGATCATGGATATTGCCGACCACCCCAATGCGGCTGTGTGCTGGAACTCCAACGGCACCGATCTGCAAGGGGCCGGCCTGGAGGCGAACTTCAATCTGGTGAAGCACCGGTTCGGTGCGACGGCCCATGTCCGCCGCCTGGAAAGCGCCGATTACCCCTTCGCGGAATTGATTCGCCTGTTCGTCAAGATGGACTACCGCGGATGGATCCTCTTGGAGGCCCACGACGAGCCCAAAGACCTCGTGGCTGCCCTGATCCACGAGCGCGAGCTGTTCCAGAAGATGCTGGCCCAGGCAAGGGCCTCGCTGTGATTCGCAGGGCCACGCACGTCGCCGGTGCCGGGGCGGCGGTTGGCCGTGCCACTCGCCTGCGGCAAAGTCGCGATGCCTGGCGGCCTGGTATCCGCTGCACGGCCGCCTGCTTCACCGGGGGCTGACGCCCCCGGCTCGAAGCCGGAGCGTGGGGCGAACCCCTCAGGGCGGCGGCAGGTTGCTGCTGTCGAATGCCCGCAAGGCGGCCTCGTACACGTGGCGCAGCGGTATGCCCTTTTGCAGCGCGATCCGCTGGCAATCCTCGAACTCGGGGGCAAATCGCGGCGGGCCGCCGGGCTGCCACCCCACCTTCCCCTCGATGGGGCCCCATTCGGTTTGTACGGTGTGGGCCTGCCGGGCCAGCACATGGCGCTCGACCGGCCAGCGGCGGATGCCCAGCGTCGTCGTCTCGGCAAAAAGGATTCGCTCGATGGCCTCGATCTGGCTTTGGGGGCACAGGACCGAGAGTTTTACCCCCGGCCGGTTCTTCTTCATCTGAATGGCCGTGGTGTACACGTCCAAAGCCCCTGCCTCCCACAGCCGGGCGATGCAGTAACCGATCAACTGGCCGCTGAGGTCGTCCAGATTGGTTTCGAGGACCCAGACGGGCTCGGCATCGGCGCGCCGGGCGGGGGCCTCGGCGGTGCCGACGAGCAGCCGGAGGATGTTGGGCTGATGTTCGAGGTCGCGCTGGCCGGCCCCGTACCCGATCCGCTCCACGGTCATGGCAGGCAGCGGGCCGAAGGCCGAGGCCAATTCAGCCAGGATGGCCGCGCCCGTGGGCGTGGTCAGTTCGTAGGGGACGGAAGACTCGGCCAGGGGGATGCCGCGGAGCAGCTCGGCCGTGGCCGGCGCCGGCACGCTCACCTCGCCGTGGGCGATGCGGACTTTGCCGCAGCCGACGGGCACGGGGGCAGCCATCGCCTGCTGGATGCCCAACAGGTCCCAGCCCACGGCCGTGGCCACGATATCGGCGATCGAGTCGGCCGCCCCCACCTCGTGGAAGTGCACCTTTTCGACGGGGACGCCGTGGACTTTGGCCTCGGCCTCGGCCAGCCGGGTGAAGATGCGGCGGGCCAGTTGCTTGGGGCGCTCGGCCAGCGTGCTGCGATCGATCATCGCCAGAATATGATGCAGATGCCGATGGCCGGTCTCCGGCTGGTGCTCGACCACCACCTGGGTGGCCCGGAACCCGTGTTTGCGGACCTCCTTGGCCACCAGCCGGCAGCCGGGAAGCCCCAGCGACTCGATCGCCGCGTTCAGGCGCCCGATATCCGCCCCCGCATCGACCAAAGCCCCCAAGGTCATATCGCCGCTGATGCCCGATGCGCAGTCCAGGTACGCGATACGCATAAGCTCCTCGCACGAATTCACGGGATGGATCGGTGTGGGATGGATGTGCGCGGCGGGCATCGGCGGGAAGTGCGGCTCATCGGATGCCCTCGGGTTGCTGGCCGGGGTGCCCTGCCGGCCAAGGCCACGGCGCTTCGGCCGGCGATTCCTCCACCAGCCAGCGGACCACCTCGACCAGGCCGTCTTCGTCATGGGTGGGGGCCACGCGGTCCGCCGCGGACTTCACCTCGGGCAAGGCATTGCCCATGGCGATTCCCAGGCCAGCGCCCCGGATCATGGGGATATCGTTGATGTCGTCGCCCACAGCGCAGATCGCCTCCAGGGGGATGTTCCAGCTCTCGGCCAGCCGGCACAGGGCGGACCATTTGTTCACCCCGCCAGGCGCCAGCTCGCAGAAGAAGCCGGCGTACTTAGGGCTGCGCAGCACATGGGTGGAAATGCGGTCGCCCAGACAGCGGTGCAGCGCCCGTTCCAGCTCCAGCATCTGGGCGTGCGTGCCCATGGCAAATCCCGCGAACACCCCGGCCGGGGGCTGGTCCAGCATGGCGGCCACCAGCCGGGCG
>JBBIQF010000223.1:0-9895 GCA_037442445.1 Planctomycetaceae bacterium | reverse complement strand
CGCTTGCTCGAGGAAAACCTGGAAAGCCCCGCGCTGACCCCGGCCAGCGTGGAGTGGCGCGATTCGCTGTTCGCCCTGGGCCGATTGCTGTACTGGCAACAGCAGTTCGAGGAGGCGGCCAAGCGCCTGGACGAGGCGGTCCGCCGCTATCCCGACACGCCCGAGGCCCTGGTGGCCCGCTACCTGCTGGCCGAATGCTCCCGCCAGGCTGCCCGGGCCGAAAGCAAACGCCTGGAATCCGAACGCGTGGAGAGCGTGCGCGTGGCCCGCTACCAGAAGCTTCGGGAACTCTTGGCTTCCGCGGCCGAGCAGTTCCGCCAGGCCCAGGAGGCGCTGGTGCGGCAGCAGGACCAGCGCAGCCTGACGCCGTTGGAAAAAGCCGCGCTGCGCAACGCCGTGTTCGCCTCGGGCGATGTGCTCTATGCCTTGGGCCGGTACGACGAGGCGGTCCGCGCCTATCGCCAGGCCATTCAGCGCTATCAGCACAGCCCCGAAGTGCTGGAAGCCTATCTGCAAACCGCCCGCGCGCTGCGGCAGCTCAACCAGCCCGACGAGGCCCGGGCGGCCCTGGAACAGGCCCGGTCGGTCCTGGCCCGCCTGAAGGCCGATGCGGCCTTCGCCCAAACCACCAATTACACGGCGCAACAGTGGCAAGAGCTGCTCGACGAACTCACCGCGGCCGCTTCGCCCCAACGCCCATGACACAGAAAGTGCCCGCCATGGTCCTTTCCACCGATCTGCTCGGCGACTTGATCCGGCGCAAGCACAACTGCCTGCTCCACCTCCGCGATCTGGGAGCGCGGCAGCTCGGCTTGGTACGGCAGGGGAGCATGGACGAACTGCTCGACGTACTGGCCGCCAAACAGCAACTGCTGGTCGAATTGCAGCGGATCGAGCGCGGCCTGGACCCGTTCCGCGGCCAAGACCCCGAGGCCCGGGCCTGGCGCTCGCCCGACGACCGCCAGCGCTGCGCCGAGGAACTGGCACGCTGCGATGCCCTGCTGGCAGAAATCATGGCCCAAGAAAAACAAAGCGAACAAGAGTTGATCCGCCGCAGGGACGAGGCGGCCCGCCGGCTCCAGGGCGCCCATACGGCGGCCCAGGCCCGGCTGGCCTTCGCCCCTGGCCCGCCGGCCCCGGCCGGGTTGGACCGCACCTCGTCGGGTGGGTTCTTTGCACCCACGCCCGACCCGTAGGGTGGGTGCTTTGCACCCACGTAACAAGGTTTATCGCAACAAGGTTGATCACAACAACACGCAACCCGAAGGCTTCGCCCGCGCCCAACGCGCCTCCTCGGCTGCAACCCACACCAGGAGCATTGCCGGATACCGACGCAAACCATCGAACCCGTAGGGCCCCGGCCGCCGCTTGCCAGCGGGTAAGGGCCCCTTAGCCGCGTGCCACCGATGCCCACTGCCCTGACTTCCATCGACGATCGCCTGCCTGATGAGCGCAAGCCTGCGGCCGACCCGCTGGCAGGGGCGCTGGCCTTGGATGCCAGTGCGGACCTGGCCACGGTGCTGGCCGCGTGGGACGCCGCCACGACCCGGCTCCAAGAAACCCACGAGGCCCTGCGCAAGGAAGTGCAGCGCTTGACCGACGAATTGGAGGCCAAAAACCGGGAGCTGGCCCGCAAGAACCGCCTGGCCGACCTGGGCCAGATGGCCGCCCACGTGGCCCACGAAGTCCGCAACAGCCTGGTGCCGGTCACGCTGTATCTGAGCGTGTTGCGCCGCCGGCTGGCCCACGACCCTCCGGGGCTGGAGGTGTTGGGCAAGGTCGAGGCCGCCTTCACGGCCCTGGACGCCACCGTGCACGACTTGTTGCACTTTACCGCCGATCGGGACCCGCACTGGGAGTGCGTCACGCTGGGGCCGCTGGTGGACGAGGTGCTGGCCTCGGTGTGCCCGCAGATGGCCGCCCAAGCGATCCACGCCGCCGTGGAGATCGACCCGGCGTGCACGCTGCGGGCCGATCGCGACATGATCCGTCGGGCCATCCTCAATCTGGTGCTCAATGCCCTGGACGCCATGCCCGCAGGGGGCACGCTGCGCATCTCGGCGGTTTGCGAGGGCGAGGACGTGCTGCTGCGCGTGGCCGATACCGGTCCCGGCCTGGAACCCGAGGCCGCCCGCCGCGCCTTCGAGCCCTTCTTCACCACCAAGGCCGGCGGCACGGGCTTGGGCCTGGCCATCGTCGATCGCATCGTGGATGTGCACGGCGGGAGCGTCACTGCCGCCAACGCCCCCGAAGGCGGCGCTGTGTTCACCCTTCGTTTACCCCGGACCGCAAGGAGGCCTGGCCATGACACGTGATGCCGACCCGCGCACTGCGGAGCAGGAACTGCGGGGCTCGGTGCTGGTAGTCGATGACCATCCGCAGGCCCGCGAATCCATGAGTTTCGTGCTGCGCCAAGCCGGCCATCGCGTCGAAGCGTGCTCCAGCGCCGCCGAGGCCCTGGAACGCATCCGCACCGAACGCTTCGATTGCATCCTCACGGACCTGAAGATGCCCGGCATGAGCGGATTGGAGTTCATGCTCCAGCTCGAAGAGCGCCGCTACCCGGCCCAAGTGGTGATGGTCACCGCGCACGCCTCGGTGCCCACCGCGGTCCAGGCCATGCGCCACGGAGCCTTCGATTACATCGAAAAGCCGTTCGATGCCGAGCAGCTCGAACGCCTGGTGGCGCAAGCCATCCGGCACGGCCGGCTGGTCCGCGGTGAGCTAGCGCTGGCCGAGGGCCCTGCCCGCCCTGGCGGCTTCGAGCCACCCGTCATGATCGGTTCGAGCCCGGCCATGCAGGCCCTCCGCTCCAAGATCGCCCTGGTCGCCCGCACCTCCGAAACCGTGCTCATCCTGGGCGAGAACGGCACGGGCAAGGAACTGGTGGCCCGCTCCATCCACGCTGCCAGCGACCGCCGCGCAGGACCGCTGGTCAATGTGACTTGCCCGGCGCTGCCGGCCCAATTGTTGGAAGACGAGCTGTTCGGCCACGAAAAGGGGGCCTTTACCGGCGCCGAAAGCATGCGCGTGGGCCGGTTCGAGCTGGCCCACGGCGGCTCTATCCTCCTGGACGAAGTTACCGAAATCGACCCGCCCTTGCAGGCCAAGCTGCTCCGCGTGTTGCAGGAACGGACGTTCGAGCGCGTGGGCTCCAGCCAGACGCGGCGGGTGGACGTGCGGGTCATGGCCACCACCAACCGCGACCTCCAAGCCCAGGTGGCTGCCGGCCGGTTCCGCGAGGACCTTTATTTCCGCCTGGCCGTGCTCCCGCTGCATGTTCCCCCGTTGCGCGAGCGCCGCGAGGACATCCCGGAATTGGTGGACTATTTTCTCGCCCGGGCCGCCGCCCGCCTGGGCCGCGAACCATGCGTGCTGGACTCCTCAGCCCGCGACCTGTTGATGAACTACCACTGGCCCGGCAACGTGCGGGAATTGGAAAACCTGATGACCCGGGTAAGCGTGCTGGCGCCGGCCGGGCCCATCCGGGCCGACGAACTCCGCCGCTGGCTGCTCGTCGAACCCCGTCCGACCCCCGCACCAGACGCCACGCCCGCCATCCCCGTGGGTCTGAGCCTGGAGGAAATGGAACGCCGGCTCATCGAAGCCACACTGGAGCGCTTCAACGGCCACCGCGAAAAGACCGCCCGGGCCCTGGGCATCGGCGTCCGCACCCTCAGCGGCAAACTGCGGCAATATGGATACGCCCCCCGGGCCAAGACCTTCTCCCGCGCAGGATGACTCCTCGTGCCTTTTATGAGTGGCATGCGTGCAACCCAGCACCAACGAGCGTGGCCTTGCTCCAGGGGGTGCTGGCAGCCGGGACGGCTGCACCACAAGGCAGTTTGGCTGCACCACAAGGCAGCCCATGCTGGCACACGCCGAGGCCGCCACGCAGTGGGCGAACCCCAAACCGCATGTTCGGCAAGACCTGCCGGTTGTGCCAAGGCAAA
Source organism: Planctomycetaceae bacterium (assembly GCA_037442445.1). GTDB lineage: Bacteria > Planctomycetota > Planctomycetia > Pirellulales > Thermoguttaceae > JANLFZ01. The sequence goes on along the minus strand of JBBIQF010000223.1, from coordinate 5,942 downwards.
ATCTGCCGATCGCGATGCTGGGCCTTCGGGCTTCGGTTGGTCCGCCTCAGTATTCACGCCCGGCCGGCCAGAGAACCCGATGTTCAACAAGCAAATCCCCAACAACTTCCGCACGGAGCCCGTGGTTACAGCCCTGGCAAAAGCCGAAGTGGCGGCGAGTTTTCAGCGCCGCGGCACGCCACTTGCACCCCGGGCGGCGCGATGAGGTTCCGTAGGTCATCGGCATGTTCGACGCGATAGTTCAGTCCACTTCCATTCCGGTGCTGGAACAGGTGGTGCGGTTCTCGCAGGCCCGGCACACCGTGCTGGCCGGCAACCTGGCCAACCTCCACACTCCCGGCTACCGGGTACGGGACCTTTCGGTAGAGGATTTCCAGGCACGGTTGCGCGAGGCGATTGCCGCGCGCCAGGCCGCCCCCGCCGCCACGCCGCCCTCTATGGCCTGGTCCTCGCCCGGCCTGTGGGGGAGTTCCGCGCAACTGGCCGAGAACTCGCCGGGGCTGGCGACCGCGCCGCCGGGCACTGCCCAACCCGGTGCCAGTACCCGGCCAACCATCCCCCTGGCCGAGGTCGCCCAGAACTCGAAAAGCATCGTGTACCACGACGACAGCAACATCGCTGCCGAACAGCAGATCACCGAAATGGTCAAGAACCAGCTCCAGCACAACCTGGCCGTGGCCCTACTGGCCAGCCAGTTCCGCCTGCTTCAGACGGCCATCAGCGAACGGGTCTAAACCGCCCCCAAACACGGGTGAGGTTGTTCCATGTTCTCCGCCATCGATATCAGCACCAGCGCCCTGGTGGCGCAGCAGGTCCGGATGACGGCCATTTCGGGCAACCTGGCCAACCTCACGACCACGCGCAACGAGGCCGGCGAGCTGAAGCCTTACCAGAAACGCCACGTGGTGTTCGAGACGGACGAAAGCATCGGCACCGGCGGGGCCGCGGGCGTGAAGGTCGCCTCGATCCTTTTGGATGATTCTCCCCCGCGCCTGCGCTGGGACCCCGGCCACCCGGACGCCATCCGCGAAGGCCCCCACGCCGGCTATGTGGCCTATCCGGCCATCGACATGATGACCGAGTTCACCGACGCCCTGGCTGTGGCCCGGGCCTATGAAGCCAACCTCGGAGCCATCGAAATCGCCAAGGACCTTGCCCAACAGACGCTGAGGATTCTGATCTGATGAACCCCATATCGCCCTCCTCCGGCATGAGGATCGCTCTTTCGGCCTGGGACGCCGCGGGAGCCAACCCGGCCCAATCCCCCGAGACCCAGTTCAAAGACTTTCTGGTGCGGTCGCTGGCCGAAGTCAACGCCATGCAGCACGAGGCCGACCGGGCGGTGGAGCAACTGGCCACCGGCGGCGACATCAGCCCCGCCGAGGTCCTTACCGCCGTCCAAAAGGCCGACCTGGCGTTCAAGATGATGCTCCAGATCCGCAATAAACTCGTCCAGGCCTACCAGGAGGTGCAAAACATCCGGGTATAAGGCGGCCGGTAGCGCCGGCTTGGCCGGGGTGGTCCAGCACGCCCCCCGGGCACCGGCAGCGCACTCGCCTTGCCCGCACGGCTCGGAGGTCCAAGGATGGATTTCCTCAACAAGGCCATGGCCCAACTGGCCGAGCTCTTCCGCTCGATGAGCGCCGGCTCGCGGATCACCGCGGGCCTGCTGCTGGCGGTCATCGTGGCGAGCCTGGCGCTACTGCTCCGCTGGCAGGTCGGCGGCCCCGACAGCTATTTGATGAACGGCGAGCAGTTTCCGGCCAGCCAGTTGCCGGCCATGATCGCCGCCTTCGGCGAAGCGAACCTCAACGACTACAAGGTCGAGGGGACCCGCATCCGCGTGCCCCGCGGCCAGGAAGCCAAGTACATGGCCGCCCTGGCCGCTAAAAACGCCCTCCCCCACAACCCCCTCGACTACCTCGACCGCGCCCTGAGCGATAGCCCCCTCTGGACCGATCGCCACCAGCGTGAAACCCGCCTCCGCCTGGAAAAACAGCGGGCGATGTCCGAAATCCTCAACCAATGGCCCGGCATCGAGTGGGCCACCGTGATGATCGACGAGGAAGACAAGCCCGGCTACCTCAAACAAAAGGAGAAGACCGCCTCGGTTACCGTCAAGGCCGAGGGCACCGCCGCCCTGACCGAATCCCAGATCACCGCCATCCGCCAGTTCGTCGCCAGCAGTGTGGCCAGCCTCCCCTACGAAAAAGTCGCCCTGACCGATGTGAACACCGGCCAGACGTATCGCGGCGGCCCCGAAAACCCGCAAACCGCGCTGGACGACCCCTACCGCGCCCGGCGCCGCATGGACGAGAAGGAATGGCAGGACAAGATCCTCCGCGCCTTGAGCCACGTGCCGGGCGCCACCGTGTCGGTGACCGTCGAACTCAGCCCCGAGCACCTCCGCCGCGAAAAGAAGATCGAGCACGACCCCAAGAAATCGACGGTGGTGCAAACCACCGAAAAAACCCGCACCCGCACCCGCGAGGGCACCTCGCCCACCGGGCCGGCCGGCTATGTCGCGAACCAACCCGCCGCCCTGGCCTCGGCCAAAGGCAAGCAGAATAAAGAAGAGGAGGAAGAAAGCGACCGCCAGGAGATCACCGCCGTGGGGGCCCTAGTCACCGAGACCGTCACCGAGGGGATGACGCCCCTGCGCGTGCTGGCTTCGGTGCAGGTGCCCAGCAGCTACTTCGAGCGGGTCTGGCGCGAGCGCAACCCGGCGGCGCCGGGCGAACAGCCCAAGACCCCCACCGCGGCCGATCTTACCCAAATCCGCACCGAAGAGATCGCCAAGATCCGCAAGTGCGTGGCGGCACTGCTGCCCACCGCACCCGGCGTGAGCGACCCCACCGAACTGGTCACCGTGACCGAGTTCCAAAGCATCACCCCCCCGCCTCCGCCCCCGCCGACATGGCTGGACCGCGTGGTGCCCTGGCTCGTGCAGTCCTGGAAGACCTTGGGGCTCTTGTTTCTGGGACTGGTGAGCCTGGTGATCTTGCGCTCGATGGTGCGGGCGCAGCCGGCCGAGACCCAACCGCTGCCGCTGCCATTGCCTTCGCCGCCAGCCGAGCCCCAGCCGGCCGCGGCCGAAAGCCAGGAAACCGCCGAGGCGGCTCGCCAGCGGCGGCTGAAACGCTTCGGCAGCGGCGAGACCTCGCTCCGCGATGAACTGTCCCAACTGGTGGCCGAGGACCCTGACTCGGCCGCAAGCATCCTCCGGGCCTGGATCGGGAACCTGTCGTGACCATGACCGCCGCGCTGCATCCTCCCGGGCTCCGCAAGGTGGCCATCTTCGTGGCCAGCCTGGATCGCGCCTTGGCCGACCGCGTGCTCGAGCAGTTTCCCCCCGATCAGGCCCGCCGCATCCGCCAGGCCATGGTCGAGCTAGAGACCATCGACCCGGACGAACAGCGGCGGGTGATCGAGGAGTTCCGCCGCGGCGTCCATGCCCGCGCCAGTTCAACCTCGGGGATTGACCTGGAAGCCCCGGCCGTTGCCCCCGCGCCGCCTGCGCCACCTCCGGCCGCGGCGGAAGCGGTCGCCCCTGCGGCCGGGCCGAACGCCCCCTTCCGTTTCCTCCGCGATGCCGAAAGCGACAAGCTGGCCGCCATCCTGGCCAGCGAACGGCCTCAAGTGATCGCCTTGGTGTTATCCCACCTGCCGCCCGAACAGGCGGGCAAGGTGCTGGTCCGCCTGGCCAGCGGGCTTCAGGTCGAAGTGATCCGCCGGCTGGTGGACCTGGAAGAGACCGACCCCGAGATCCTCCGAGAAGTGGAGCGCGGGCTGGAAAAGCGACTGGCCGAGGTGGTCCGCGCCCAGCGCCGCCGCGTGGCCGGGCTCTCGGCCGTCGAAGGCATCCTGCGGGCCTCCGGGCCGGCCATCGGCACACACATCCTCGACAATCTGGCGCGGCACGACCGGCGCCTGGCCGAGCGCCTGGCACCGGCCGAGCCCCGGTTCGAGGAGGTGCTGGCCCTGGACGACACCGCCTTGGCCGCCGTGCTGGCTGCCGCCGAGTTGGAATTGATCGCCTTGGCGCTGCTCGGCGCCCCCCCTGCGTGGCACCAGCGACTGCTTTCGGTCATGCCCCAGCGCGAAGCCGAGTGGACCCGCCAGCGCCTGGCCAGCCCCGGCCCGGTCCGGTTGAGCGATGTGGAAGAAGCGCGGCGGCGTTTGGCGGCCCTGGCACGGCGCCTGGCCAGCGAAGGCAAAATCCGCTTCCCCGCACCCGCTTTCCAAGCTGCCTGAGGACAACCTCCCCAAACCTTTCTAAAGACCCTAAGCCACCATGGCCGGCATCATCAAAGCCACCGACCGCAACCGCGGAATCCAAGGGGTGGCGTTCAGTTTCGAGGACATTTCGGCCAAGGCCGAGGCGTATCTGGCCGGCGTGCGGGCCGAGGCCGCCAAAATCCTCGCCCAGGCCCACCAAGAGGCGGCGGCGATCCGCAAGCGTGCCGAGGCCGACGGCCGCCGCGCAGGCCAGGCCGCCGTCGAACAGATCGTGCGCGACCAGGTGGCCCGCCAGATGACCACCCTCTTGCCCGCCTTGCGCCAGGCGGTGGAGGAAATTCGCCATGCCCGCCATGCCTGGCTAGCGCACTGGCAACAGCGAGCGGTGCACGTGGCCGCCGCCATGGCCCGCCGCATCCTCCGCCGCGAACTGACCCATCCCCCCCAACTGGCCTTGGAACTGGTCCGCGAGGCCCTGGAGTTGGCCGCGGGCAACCCCCGGCTCCGCATTCGCCTGAACCCCGCCGATCACGCCGCCCTGGCCCCCCAGGCCCAAGCCCTGATCGAACAACTGGCCCCCCTGGCCACCGCCGAAATCGTGGCCGATCCCGAAATCGGCCCCGGCGGCTGCCGCGTCGAAACCCAGTTCGGCGTCATCGACCAACAGATCGAAACCCAATTGGCACGCATCGCCGAGGAGTTGACCTGAACCCGCGCTCCGCATCGCCCAGTAGCGCCCAAAACGACGGCAGAAAACACCATGCGCACGACGCGCTCCAACCACGGCGGCTCGTGAACACCCCGACCTTTGCGGCTTGCGCCCGCCGTGCGGGGCGATATATCCCGGCCGCCACGTGAGGCGGCTTGCGATCGGCAACCGATTGACCATGGACATCGAAGACCGGCTGGCCACGATCCTCCCCGCGGCACTTCAAGGCACGGTCGCCCGGACCGTGGGGATGATGATTTCGGCAGCGGGCTTTCCCGCCCCCATTGGGGCCCTGGCAGAGATCGAGCGCCACGGCGGGCCCCGGCTGCCGGCCGAGGTCGTGGGCTTCCGCGACGACATGACGCTGCTGTACCCCTATAGCGATCCCGCCGGCGTCCGCCACGGGAACCGGGTGCGCCTGGCCCGCACCACGCAGTGGCTCGGCGTGGGGCCGGAACTTTTGGGCCGGGTGATCGATGCCCGCGGCCGGGCCATCGACGGCAAACCCCAACCCTGCGTTACCGACCGCACATGCTTCGAACGCCGGCCCCCTTTGCCCTGCGACCGCCCCCGCATCGCCGAACCCCTTTCCACCGGCATCCGGGCCATCGACGGCATGCTGACGTGCGGCAAGGGGCAGCGCGTGGGCATCTTTGCCGGTTCCGGCGTGGGCAAGAGCGTCACGCTGGGGATGATGGCCCGCTACACCTCGGCCGACGTGATCGTGGTGGCTTTGGTAGGGGAGCGCGGCCGCGAGGTCAACGAGTTCACCCACCGCGACTTGGGGCCAGAGGGCCTGGCCCGCAGCGTGGTGGTGGTCGCCACCAGCGACGAGCCGGCCTTGTTGCGCGTGCAGGCAGCGCGGACAGCCACGGCCGTGGCCGAATACTTCCGCGACCAGGGCAAAGATGTGCTCTTGATGATGGACTCCGTAACACGGTTTGCCCTGGCCCAGCGGGAGATCGGGCTGGCCGCGGGCGAACCCCCCACCACC
>JBBIQF010000222.1:0-9962 GCA_037442445.1 Planctomycetaceae bacterium | reverse complement strand
CAATCGCCCACCCACTCGGGCGGCTCCGAGACAGCAAGCGCCTCGCTGGACTCGGCCGACAGGAACAACAGCCCCAAGACGTGTTTACAGGGGAACTTTCGGCTGGGACAGGTGCAGTGATAGCCGAAACTGGCCAGGTCCACCTTCACCTGGTACAGCGCGCTTCCCCGGCAAAGGCCCCAGAGCGCTTCGGGGCTCTGGCCGAGGTGCTCCCAGTGCCGGGGGGCCGCCAGCTTTCTGCCCGCCGCCGCGGACGGCTCGTCCGGTGCCAACTGAAGAACTTGCGCGGTCGTAAGCCCCATAAGAGATTCTCGCCCAAGGCACGCCGGCCAGACCCGGCCGCCCACCAGTATCGCACAACTCCAGTGAGGCGCCAAGGGGGCCTTGAGTTTCCGGACTTTTTGGCGTGCGGATGGCTTTGCGGCCTGCCGCGGTTGTCCGGCCGGCGTATAATTTGTGTTCCCTTGAAGCGGCAAGGCCGTGTCCTATGCCGGCACTCTTCTGGAGCGACACGCCATGATGAAACCCCAGGGCCCGGTCCCCGAGGCCGATTCCTCTGTAACGGCTCCGCCGAACGGTGCCATCGACTGGTCCCGGTTCGTGGGGCACGTGCGGCGGCACCAGCGCTTCCTGTTGACGACGCACATCCGGCCGGACTGCGACGCCCTGGGCAGCACGCTGGCCATGGCGGCGCTCTTGGAGCATCTGGGCAAGCAGGTGACCGTCGTCACGGCCTTCGACGTGCCGCGGACCTTCCAGTTCCTCGATCCGCAGAAGCGTTTCAAGCGGTATGGCCGCGACGTGTCGCTGGCCGACCTGGCAGGGATCGAGGCCTTGCTGGTGTTGGATACCAGTGCCTGGGGCCAGTTGGGCGAGATGGGCGAGGTGATCCGCGCGCTGCCGGTGGTGAAGCTCGTGTTGGACCACCACATCACGTCGGACGACCTGGGGGCCGAGCTGTTCCGCGACACGCAGGCCGAGGCTACAGGGCGCCTGGTCTTCGAGGCTGCCGGGCATCTCGGCGTGCCGTTGAACCCCGAGGTGGCCACCTGCCTGTTCGCCGCCCTGGCCACCGATACGGGTTGGTTCCGATTTGCATCGGCCAGCAGCCGCACCTATCGCCTGGCGTCGGCGCTGATCGACGCGGGGGCGGTGCCCGCCCGGCTGTATCAGGCCCTGTACGAGAACGACAGTGCGGGCCGGCTGCGGCTGATAGGCCGAGCCATGGCCCGTGTCCAGTTGGACTGCGGCGGCCGGCTGATCCACACCTACTTGTCGCAGGCCGACTTCGCCGAGTGCGGTGCGGTGCCTTCCGATAGCGAAGACATCATCAACATGACGCTGAGCGTGGGTGGCACCGAGGTGGCCGTGATGCTGGTCGAGCAGCCCAGCGGCGGCTTCAAGGTCAGTTTCCGCAGCCGGTCGGGGTTGGATTGCAGCGCCGTAGCGGCCCGGTTCGGGGGGGGCGGGCATCGGGCGGCGGCCGGCGCCTTCGTGGCCGAGCCCCTAGAGCGCGCCCAGCGCAAGGTTCTTGACGCCGTGCGCGCGGCGATGGAATAATAAGCCGACTTTGCCCCGCAACTTCATCCCGCCTGAGCGAGGGTACCCGATCATGGCCGAGTCTTCCCCTACCCCTCCCATCGCTTGCGGCTTGTGTGGCGGCGCGCCGCCGGAGGAACCCCGCCGCGGTTTCCTGGCCCGGCTGGTGGCCCTGGGGCTGGGGGCTGCCGCGTATCTCACGCCGGTGGTGGCCGGCCTGGCGGCATTCCTCAACCCCTTGCGGCAAAAAAGCCAGGCAGGGCAGTTCGTGCGCCTGGCCTCGCTGGAGACCCTGGACACCACCCCGCGCAAAGTGGCCGTCATCATGGACCGCACCGACGCCTGGAACCTGTATCCCAAACAGCCGGTCGGCGCGGTCTGGCTCCGCAAGGTGGGGCCTAAAGAGGTCAAGGCGCTGCATGTGGTCTGCCCGCACGCCGGCTGTTTCATCGACTACGACGCCGCGGCCGGGCAGTTCGTGTGCCCCTGCCACCTGGCCCATTTCGACCTGGACGGCAAACGCCTGGAGGCCAACTCCTCCAGCCCCCGCGATATGGACGCGCTGGAGGTCGACTACGAAACGCAAGGCGGCACGACCTATGTGCGGGTGAAGTTCCAGAACTTCCGCATCGGCACGGCGGAAAAGATCGAAGCTTAAGACACCTTGCTGGCCTCGCCCGAAGTGGTGTTTTCGTCGAGGAAAACCCTGATGAACTCCTGGATGGCCTGGTTGAACGAGCGGACGGGCATCGCCGCATGGTGGCAAGCGTGCCGCCAGCGGACCGCCCCCCTGCGGTGCCGCACGCTGGCCAGTTGGCCTAGCGTCATCCTGTTCTTGTTCTTCCTGGAGGCGGTAACGGGGTTGGTCCTTTGGATGTACTACAGCCCCAGCGCCCAGACCGCCTGGGAAAGCGTGTACTATCTCCAGTACGAGGTGCTGGGCGGGGGGCTGCTGCGGGCGCTTCATTACCACGGCGGGCAGGTGCTTTTGGCCGTGCTGGGCATCTACGTGCTTCACATGCTATTTCGGTGGGCCTACCGCGCGCCCCGCGAAGTGGTGTTCTGGCTGGCGGTGCTCTTGGTGCTGGTGACGCTGGGCGTGCTGTTGACCGGCGACCTCCTGGCCTGGTCGCAGCGGGGCTATTGGAGCACCAATGTGCGGACCAACTTTCTGCTGTTGATCCCGGGCATCGGCGAGCCTCTGCGGCGCCTGGCCATCGGCGGGCCGGAGATGGGCCACCTCACCCTCACCCGATTCTTTGCCCTGCACGCCGGCCTATTGAGTGCGGTGTTTGCCGGGTTGCTATGGCTGCACGCCAAAGCATTGCGGCGTGCGGATGCGGCCGAGGAGGCCGCGGGCCGGCCCGGCTATCCCCTCTGGCCGGTCCAAACCGCGGTCAATGCCCTGGCCTGTGCGGTGGCCCTGGGGGTAGTGCTGGTGCTCGCAGCGACCGGCGTAGAACTCGGCTCCCCGCGCGACCCCATCGACGCCTACGCCGCCGCCCGGCCCGATTGGTACTTCATCGGCGTCTACCAGTTCGCCAACTACTTCCCCGGCTCGTTGAAAATCATCCCCATCTTCGTCGTGCCCGGCGCCATCGTGCTGCTGTATCTGGCCATGCCGTTCATCGGGCGCACGCTGGCCGGCCATGTATTCAATCTGCTGGCGGCCTTCGGGCTATTGGCGGCCGCGGCGGTCCTCTCGTGGATCGCCCTGGCCCACGACCGCGACAACGCCGCCCACCAGGCCTCGCTGCGTGCCGAGGCGGAAACGGCCCAGCGGGTCCGCCAGCTCATCCAGGCCAAGGGCATTCCCCCCACAGGCGCTTTAGCGCTATTATGGGACGACCCCAAAACCCAAGGCCCCAAGCTCTTCAAACAGCACTGCGCAAGCTGCCACGATTATAACGGCGGGCCAGCGCCTATTTTGTCCGAAAAACCCTCGGCCCCCGACCTTTACGGCCTTGCCAGCGTGCCATGGCTGACCGGTTTCCTGGACCGAAAACAGCTCACCTTCAACCCGCCTGCCGAAGAACTCAGCCCGACCAATCGCCCCAAATACTTCGGCAACACGAAGTTCCGCGACGGCAAAATGGCGGCGTTTCTGAGGGACGACCTGCCGGAAGTGCTTAAAGATATCGACGACGGGCCGGCACAGTTCAAGAAACTCATCGAGGCCCTGGCGGCCGAGGCGTCGGCCAAGCCCGGCCACAAGCCCCCCGAAGATGTGCTCGCGCTGTTCGAGGATTTCACCTGCACTTCCAGCGGCTGCCATCATTTCCACGGCCAGGGGCAATTGGGCACCGCGCCCGATTTGACCGGCTACGGCTCGCGGGAGTGGCTCATCGGTATCATCAGCGATCCAGCCCACAAACGCTTCTATGGTGCCCGCAACGATCGCATGCCGTCGTATGCCCCGGCCGGCCAGCCCGACCAACACATCCTCACACCCCGGCAGGTGGAGATGCTGGCCGATTGGCTCCGCGGCCAGTGGTACGAACCGGCCGCCGTGGCCGAGTAACCCTTGCCCGTGGAATCCACCTCGCACTGCCGCAAGGGCCCGGGCCTGCGTGGCCCTACTGCTGTGTGCCGTGGGGTTTGCGGCACTGGGCGGACCCGCATCGGCCCAGACGGTGGTCCAGCGCAAATACCGCCAGCAGCTTCTGGCCGCTCTGCCGGCCCAGCCCGAGGTGCGGGCCACGCTGCGCATCAGTCCCGATGTGCGGCATGTCGCTTATGTCCAGCCCTCGGGCGAGCGGCAAGTCGTGGTGCTGGACGGCAAAGAGCAATCGCCTTATGACCGCGTGCCCGAGCTGGTCTTCAGCCCCGACGGCCGGCATCTGGCCTATCCCGCGCGCCAGAGCGACCAGTGGTTTGTCGTAAGCGATGGCCGGCCGTCGGGCCCCTACCCGCGGGTCGGCATGCCGGTCTTTAGCCCCGATGGTGCCCGGCTGGCGTTCGTGGCCCTGTTGCCCGGCGGCAAGCGGGCCGTCGTGCTGGACGGCAAGCCGGGCCCTCCATGCGACGAGATTTTCGAAGGCTGGGTGGTCTTCAGCCCCGACAGCCAGCATGTGGCCTACGGGATGCGAAATGGCAGCGCGTGGTTCGTGGTCCGCGGCGAAGAGCAATTCGGGCCTTTCGAGTTCCTCGGCTCCGCCACCGGCATCCACTTTAGCGCCGATAGCCGGCACCTGGCCTTCGCCGCCTTGCGGGCCGGCAAGTGGCATGTCGTGCTGGACGGCCGGCCCCTGGAGGCCCACGACAATCTCGGCGAACTGGCCCTTGCGCACGACGGCAAGCGCCTGGCCTATGCCGCCCAAAGCGGCAAAGCATGGCAGGTCGTCGTTGATGGCAAACCGCAGGCACCCTTCCAGGCCATCGGCGAAGGGACCCTGCGCTTCAGCCCCGACGGCTCGCGCCTGGTGTATGCCGCCCAGACCGATTCCGGCTGGTGCGTGGTGCTCGATGGCAAGCCAGGCCCGACGTACGATTCCATCGGCCAGATTCTCTTCAGCCCCGACGGCCGGTCGCTGGCCTACGCCGCCAAAGCCGGTACGGGCGAAGTGGTGGTGCTCGATGGCCGGCCCCAGCGGCCTTTCGATCGCATCGGCGGCGGAACCCTGGTCTTCAGCCTGGGCGGCAAGCGCCTGGCCTATATCGCGCGGAGTGGCCGGGCTACCTTCGCGGTGGTCGACGGCAAGCGCAGGCCCCGCTACGACATGGCCGGCTATCTCACTTTCAGCCCCGATGGGCGCCAAGTGGTGTACGCCGCCGTGAAGGATGGCAAGACGTTTACCGTGGTCGAGGACCAGCAGTCGGCCCACCATTACGACGAGATCTGGATGCCGCCCGGCATGAGGCTCCTGTTCGTAGGCCCCACGCGCTTCCGGTATCTGGGTGTGACACAGGGGCAACTGTTCTTGGTCGAAGAAGAACTCTGACCGGGCGCGACAAAGCGCTTCGGACGCGGCAGAGCGCGTCCCTCCCGTTGGAGGGCCACGCGCGTTGGAGGGCCACGCTCCGTCGTGGCCCGACAGCCTCCAGCGTCTCGTGCCGCAAGGACACGCTCAGCACCCGCACCAGCACCCCCGCAGGCCGCACTGCTTGCCGGCCACCAGCGGGCCGGCTATGTTGGCCTTCAACCACTTGCCCACGGTTTCTGCGGAGGATGGACGATGATTGCTCGGCGTTTCGCGCTGGTTGTTGGCATGCTGGGGATCGGCCTGGGCGCGGCCTTGCCGCTGCGGGCCGAGGTGCGGGCCTGGGAAGGCTCGATCACCCTTCCCACCTATCCTTGGGAAGACGATGTGAACCCCAAGTTCTGGGCCTTGGAGGCCGGCGCCCGGCTTTCGACCACCGTCCACGGCGCCATCGTCTATCCCTACGTGATGCAAGACCACCTGTCGCGCCGCAAGGTCGATCGCACCTATCGCGCCGTGTTCCTCGAAAACGAGTATCTCAAGGTCACCTGCCTGCCGGAACTCGGCGGCCGGCTGCATTCGGTCCTCGACAAGACCCAGAACAAAGAGATGTTCCACACCAACCGCGTCATCAAGCCGGGCATGATCGCCATGCGCGGGGCCTGGATCTCCGGCGGCGTGGAGTGGAACTCCGGCCCGCACGGCCACACGGTAACGATCCTCTCGCCGGTCAATGTGCTTTCGGGCAAGAATGCCGATGGCTCGGCGTGGTTGGAGATCAGCAATACCGAGCAGATTTTCCGCACTCGCTGGACCGTGCGCGTCACCCTCCACCCGGGGCGGAAGTATCTGGACGAGCAGATTCGCCTGGAGAACCCCACCGACGGCATGCACCCGTACTATTTCTGGAATTGCACGGCCTTTCCGAATCGGCCCGGCACGCGGTTCATCTACCCGATGAGCCTGGGCACCGACCACAACGCCCGCGAGTTCTTCCGCTGGCCGGTGCACGAAGGCCGGGACCTGACGTGGCTGAAGAACTACGAGATCTATACCTCGGTGTTCGCCGTGGATTGCCGCCACGACTTTTTCGGGGCCTATGACGTGGATGCCGACCGGGGCGTCGTCCAGGTGGCCAACCATCTGGAGCTGGGGGGCAAGAAGGCGTGGACATGGGGCCAATGGGACTTCGGCCAGGTCGCGCAGAAGAACCTCACGGACGACGACGGGCCGTACATCGAGGTGCAAAGCGGCCCGCTGCCCACGCAATCGGACTACGGGCCCCCGGGAGTTCGTCGCCTGGCGGGAATGGTGGTATCCGGTGCATGGGCTGGGCGACGGGTTCGAGTTCGCCACGCGCGACGTGGCGGTCCAGCGCCGGGTGGAGGGAGGCCGGCTGGAACTGCGGATGCTGGCCACCGGCGTGTTTCCCCAAGCGACGGTAACCCTATCACGCCAGGGGCGCCCGGTGGGGCGGAGCACGCTGGACCTGGGGCCCGAAAAGCCGGCGGTGGCCACGCTGGCCGATCGCCCCGACCTGCCCGTCCAAGTGACCATCACCAGCCGCGAGGGCCACGTGCTTGCCGACTTCACCACGCCCCTTCCCATTGCCAAGGTGGAGCCGCCCGACCCGGCCACCTTCAAGGAGCGGCCCGAGGACCAACTTTCGGTCGAGGAATTGTATCTCAAAGGGCGCAAGGCCGATCGGGCGACCGACCGGCGCGGGGCGCGGCAATGGTACGAAAAGGCCCTGGCCCGGGACGCCGGCCACGTGGCTTCGCTGCGGGCTTTGGCGGTGCTGGACTTCGAAGCCGGGCGGTATGCCGAGGCCGCTGCCCGGCTGCAAAAGGCCCTCCAGCGCGATAGCGATGAGGGCCTGTGCTGGTTCTACCTGGGCCTGTGCCGCTTGCGGCAAGGCGATTTCGGCGAGGCGCGGCGCGCGGGGTATCGGGCGATCCGTTGCCCGGGCACCGTGTCGCTGGGATACGATCTGGTGGGCCGTGCCGAGATGCGCCTGGGTCGGCCCGCCGAGGCGGCGGCAGCGTTCCAAAAGGCCGTGCATACCAACGGCGAGGACCGCCGGGCGGCCGAGCACCTGATCCTTGCCCTCCATGCTGCCGGCCGGGCGACCGAAGCGGCGGCGCTGGCCGCGCGGCGCGTGGCGGCCTGTCCCACGGCTCTGGTTCCTCGCTTTGCCCGCGAGCTGGCGCTGGGCAACCGGGCCGGCCTGGCCGAGGCCGCGGCCCAGGCCCGCCGCTTCCTGGGCGAGGACGACTTCGAAATCCTCGAGGCCAGCCTGGTGTGGGCCGAGTTGGGCCGCTTTGACGAAGCCGCGCAGGTGGTGCAGGCCGGCTGCATCGACCCCGTGCCGCCTGCGGAGCGCGGCTTCATGCCCCTGTATTACCTGGCCTGGTATGCGGCCCGGCAAGGCGACCGCCAAAAGGCCCAGGCGTGGCTCCAGCAGGCCGCGGCCGCATACCGCGAAAAGGTCTTCGCCTCGCGGCCCGAAGAGGTGGATATCCTTCGCTTTGCGGTCGAGCAGAACCCGGCCGACCCCCTGGCCCGATTGCAATTGGGCTGCTTGCTGGCCCATCTGGGCCGCGTGGGCGAAGCCACGCCGCAATGGCAGCAGGCCGCGGAGCTTGCCGGCCGGGTGCCCGCCAGCGCCGCCCAGGCCGCTTCGGCACGGAAGATCGCGGCGGTGGCCTGGCGCAACCTGGGGCTGGCGGCCGCGGCCCGCGACGAACTTTCCGCAGCCGAACAGTGTTATCGCAAAGCCATCCCCTGCCGCCCCAACGACCAGACCCTGTACCGCGATCTGGCCGAAATCCTCTTGGCGGCCGGGCGCCGGGCCGAGGCCATCCGCCTGTTGGAGACCATGCCTTTGGAGAGTGTCCGCCGGGCCGAGATCACCGTCATGCTCGCCCAGGCGTACATGGATGAGAAGCGCTACGACGACTGCGTAAAACTGCTGGAAAACACCCCCTACTTCGTCAACTGGGAGGGGCAAGACATCACATGGCGGTTGTTCAACCGGGCCCACATCGAGCGCGGAAAGCAGCGCATGGAAAAGGGCGATGCCCGGGGTGCTTTGTCCGATTTCGAGGCGGCTTTGACGTATCCGCCCAACCTCAACGTGGGGCGATCGAACAAGCCGCAAGAGGCGCCGGCGCAGTACTGGCGGGGCAAGGCCCTGGCCGCCTTGGGCCGCCTGGCCGAGGCCCGGGCGGCGTGGCAGGCCGGTGCCAACGGGGCCGACGTGCCTGGCGTCCAAAACGAGTACCGCCAGAAGTGCCGGCAAGCCCTGGCCGACAAAGCGCCGTAAGACCGCCGCCCCCTTGTGGTGCAGCCCTCCGGGCTGGACTGTGCTGCAGCCGTCCCGCGGTGGGCCCTTGTGGTGCAGCCGTCCCGGCTGCGCCGTTCTGGTCTGGCCGTCCCAGCGGTTGTGGTGCAGCCGTCTCGCGGTGGGCCCTTGTGGTGCAGCCGTCCCGGCTGCATTACCTGTCCCGGCCGCATAGGTGCCCGCAAGATGCCCGCTCTGGGCCGGGTGCCGGCCCCTGTGGGCCCGCTACTTGATCAGCCGGGCCTCGATGTCAGCGATCCGACGGTTGACGAACTCGTCGGTCAGGAACCACTCTTGATACAGGGTTTCGATCTGGCGTAGATACCACTCGACCGAAGACCGCGTCAGGTTGGGCTTGACACCCTTGGGCCGATCCTCATCGCGGATCGGCGGGCGGATGCGCTCGATGGGCGGCCGGTAGGAGGGATCGAACACCACGGCCGGCAGGTTTTCGGCCGGCAAGAGATGCCGCCACAGGAAGGCCTGCATGGCATCCTCGGCCGGCACCGCCTGGCGGACGATTTCGCGGTCCTCCACCTTGGCCGTGCCTACCACAGTTAGCTCCACCGGCTTGTCCGTGGCGGCCAGGGTCGTGCGTACCGCCAGCCGCACGGTCTCCTGCTTGGCCGGCAGCGTGGCGCCGGACGATTCGAAGCCTGGTGGCAGGTCTTTGAACCGCAGTTGAATGGGACCATCGAACCCATCCTTGCGCAGGGCGAACACGGTAACCGCGGCCGTCCCCCGGCTGGGCATCACCACGCGCGAAGGCACCACGCGCAGGGCGAAATCGGGTTGCGGCAGGCTGATCCGCAGCCGATAGGCATACTCCTTGCCCGCCTGCCTGCGGGTGTCGCCCACTTGGACGCAGTACTTGCCGTCGGCCGGCAGCTTGACCATCAGGTACGAGTCGGCGTGGTCGGTGTTCAGCCCCGAGGCCGCGTCGAAGTGGTCGTCGTTGATCGCAATGATCTTTCCATCCGGGCCGGTCACCTTAAGGAACGAATCCAGCGGCGACCCGAGTCTCCGGGCCGTGACCTCGGCCACCAGCGTCTGGCCGGCCTTGCCCTCCACCTCGAACACGTCCCAGTCGCCGGGCCGGTCCGACCGGCCATTGACGATGATGGGCAGGTTGACCTTCTGGGCCTTGGCCGGCTGGTCGT
>JBBIQF010000221.1:0-10018 GCA_037442445.1 Planctomycetaceae bacterium | reverse complement strand
CACCCTACACGCTCTTTCGCCTCGAGCATCCGGAAGGCCCCGGGCCGTGAACGGTGGCGGATGGGTGTCTTGCGGCGGATGCTGATTTTTTCAACATTCTATTGCCACGATGCTTTTAGGGCTGCAGAGGGTATCGCCCCAAAAAAGCCTGTAAGAACCGGCACTTTTCGCTCGCCCCGTCGCCAACCCGCCGGGCTCAACACGGAACATGGGCTAGCGGTGGCGTATGCGGCGGCTGCGGAAATTGAGATAGTCGGCAAACACCTGGGCCATGTCCTGGCGGGTATCGACCAGCACCCGTTCGGCCCGGTTCCGCTGGCAGAGGTCATCCAGGGCAGCGTTGTGGGCGGCCAGGGCCGCCAGATACTCCCGCCGCAGTTCCTCGGGGTGGGTGAGCAGTTCCTCGGGTATTTCGAGCCCTACGAACTTCACCATGCCGTCGAAGGGGAACACCAGTTCATCGTGGTGCAGCACCTGGAAGAGTACGACCTCGTGCCGCTGGTAGCGCATGCGCTGGATGGCCGCCTCCAGCGGGCCCAGTTCGGTAAAGAAATCGCTCCAGATCATCACGATCTCGCGGCGGAGCGTGCGGCCGGTGAACTCGTTCAGGCAGTCGGCCATGGCGGTCTTGTGGACCGGCTCGATGGTGTCCAGATGCTCGGTGAGGCGCACGATCTGGGCCATCGCATTGCTCGGCGGCACGAAACCCCGCAGCCGGTCGTCAAAGGTGGCTAGCGACACCTTGTCGCTTTGGCGCACGATGGCGTAGGCCATGGTGGCCAGCATCTGGGCCGCATAGCGGAGCTTCTGCTCGGGCCCTTCGCCGTAGCGCATCGAGGCGCTACAGTCGAGCACCAGATGGCAGACGAAGTTCGTCTCCATGGCGTACTGTTTGATCATGTATCGGCCGCGGGTGAAATACACCCGCCAGTCGATGTGCTTGGGGTCGTCGCCCCAGACGTATTCGCGGTGCCCGGCGAACTCGACCGCAAAGCCCGAAAGGGGCGAGCGGTGGGCGCCGGCCAGATTGCCCAGCACCAGGCCGCGGGGTTCGATCCGCCGCCGGGCGATGCGGCTGAGGACCACGGGGTCGATGTAGCGCGAAAGGACGCTTTTGGCCACGGCAGGACTCGACAATAAGGAACCGGGAAAACAGGGCCCTGGCAGCCGGCGCGCGGTGCCTGCGGGCTTGGTGCGTTTGCGCTTAGGCCACGGCAGCCGGGCGCTCGTACTTGCGGTCGGCGGGGACGGCTTCCATGAGCATCTCGATCAGGCGGTCGCTGGTCGTGTTGTTGGCCTGGGCCGCGTAGTTGCCGGCGATGCGGTGGCGCAAGGCGGGCTTGATGACCGCCTGGACATCGCCGATGGTGGCATGGTACCGGCCGTGCAGAATGGCCCGGGCCTTGGCGCAGGTCACCAGCGTCAGCACGCCGCGGGGCCCGGCACCCCAGGCCACCCAGCGGTCGACGAATTCGGCGGCTTCAGGGGTTCCCGGCCGGCTCGCCCGCACCAGCGCCCAGGCATAGCCCAGCACCTGGTCGCTGACCGGAACGCGCGAGACCAGTTGCTGCATCTCGATGATATCCTGGCCGGTCATCACCGGCTCGATCTTGCCCATCTGGCCGGTGGTCACGCGGCGGGCGATCTCCCATTCTTCCGGCCCGCTGGGATAATCGACCTTGATGTAGAGGAGGAAGCGGTCCAACTGGGCTTCGGGCAGGGGATAGGTGCCCTCCTGTTCCAGCGGGTTCTGCGTGGCCAGCACGAAGAACGGGTCGGGCAGGCGGTGCACTTTGCCGCCGGCCGACACCTGCCGCTCCTGCATCGATTCGAGCATGGCGGCCTGAGTCTTGGGCGGCGTGCGGTTGATCTCGTCGGCCAGGATCATGTTGGCGAAGATCGGGCCGGGGAGGAACTTGTATTCCCGTTGGCCTGTGGCCGGGTCCTCCTGGATGATCTCCGTGCCCGTTACGTCGCTGGGCATCAGGTCGGGAGTGAACTGGATGCGTTTGAAGGTCAGGTGAGTGGCCTCGGCCAGCGAGCTGACGAGCAAGGTCTTGGCCAGGCCTGGCACCCCTTCGAGCAAGGCGTGGCCGCGGGCCATGATGGCGATCAACACCTGTTCGATCACGCGTTGCTGGCCGACGATGACCTTGGCCAACTCGTTGCGGATGCGATCAAAGGCTTCTTTGCAGCGTTTGACGGCGGCAATGTCGTCTTGCGGGATGTTGTCGGTAGCCATTGCGGTTCTCAGGGAGGTGGGATGTAGTGTTTGCGGCGCTTCACGGGGTAGTGCCCGGCCCACAGGTTGGGCGGCGGTCCCGTTCCGCGTGCGTCCGGAGGACGCACCCTACGGTAAAGCGCGGGCATCGTGGCCACCCTTTCGGCTGGGACGGCCGCGATTCCGGGGCGTGCGTCTGGCGAACGCACCCTGCTCGGACATGCGTCCGGAGGACGCACTCTGCTTGGGCGTGCGTCCAGAGGACGCACCCAACTAGTCGATATTCTTGAAATAACGTTCGAGTTTCTCCTCATATCCGCGGGGTGGACGGCGCTGGGCGTTGGCACGGATGGCGCCGCGGATTTCTGGCGGCAGGTCCGCGTGCCAGGGTTCCTCGCGGCTTCTGCGGGTCATGCCTTCGGGCGGGGGATTGGGGGCATCGCCCGTGCGGCTATCGCCCTGGGGCTGCGAGGCGGGCTGGGCCGGGGAGGGTGCCTGCGGCGGGTTGATGGCTTGCTGGCCCGCCCGGGCCATGCCGCCGCTCCCCTGGGGCGAGGCCTGGTCGCTGGGCTGCTTTGCGGGCTGCGAGGGGGTGCCGGATTGCGTTGAGGAGGCCAATTCGGCTGCGGCCTCCGGGCCCATTTCGCCCGCCATCAGTTGGGCCAATCGGGCCATCAGATCGCCCGCATCGGGCTGGGCAGCGGCCTGGGCCACGCGCTGGGCCAACGCCTGTTGCTGGGCCAACTGGGCGCGGCGCTGGGCCAGTTCCGCGGCCGCCTGATGCATGGCTTCTTCGAAGGCGGGGGCGGCAGCGGGGACCGCGGCGGGTTGCTCGGCAGCCTGGGCCGCCTCGTTCTCGGCGTGCTGCAAGGCGCCGGTGGCTCCTGCGTCCACAGGGGCGGCTTGGTCGGCCAGTTGCCTGGCGGCCTGCGACTGGCCGGCCATCTGCTGGGCGGCCTGCTGGGCCAGGCGGTCCATGGCCTGGGCAATCTCCCGGGCGGCTTCATCCAGCGACTGGCGTGTGGCGGCCTGTGCTTGCTCGGTGGCCTGGGCGTCGCCTTGCCGGCCGTGCTCCTGGGCCGCCTGCGAACTCTCGCCCGCCTGATGCAGCGGTTGCCCGGCCGCGGGGGCATCGGGTTCGACCAACTCTTCGGCCCGGGCGATGGCCTGGCTGGTGCGGGCCTGGGCTTCCATATCCTTCGGGCCGCCAGGAGCCTCGATGGCCTGCTGGGCCTGCAACTCGGCCAGTTGCAAGGCCTGCTGGAGTGCCTTGCGGGTCTGCGCCCGGGACTCCTGGGCGGACTCCGGTTGGGGACCGAGCAGGTCTTTGGCGGCTTGCTGGGCCGACTGTTCGGCCCGCTGGAGCGCCTGGGCCACAGGCGGCGGGGATTTGTCTTCTGGCTTTGCTTGCGGCGGGGCAGAGGGGGCAGCAGCGGCCTCTTGGGCCAACTGGCCGGCCATGCGGGCCACCTCTTGCTGGCGGGCCACCGCCTGGTGCAGCGGAGCGCCGGGCTGGTGCTCGGCGGCGGCTTGGGCGGCGCGGTCGGCCGCGTCCTGCGCCTCCAAAGCCTTGCGGATGCCGGCGGCCAGTTCCATTGCAGCGGCGGCCTGGGGATGGCCGGCCGCCCGGGCCTGCTCGGCCTGGGCCTTGTGCACCGCCTGGGCAGCCTGGGCGAGGCGCTGGAAGCGTTGGGCGAGCGATTGAGGGGCTTTGGCCAAGGCGTTTTCCACACCCTCTTCGGCGCTGCGGGCGGCTTGGAGCTGGCGGGCCGCTTCCTGGGCCAGTTGTTCGGCCGCCGCAGCGGCTGCCTTGCGGGCCTCGGCCGCGGCTTGGGCCAGTTTGTCGGCCGCCTGCGAGGCCTGCTCGGAAGCCCGGGCCGCTGCCGGCTTCGAACCTTCGCCGGGCTGCGCCTGGGCCGACTGGAGTTCCCGGGCCGCTTGTTCCATGGCGGGCCGGGCCTCGCGAGCCAGCCGAGCCGCCTCGGGCACGGCCCGCTCGATCGCTTGCGACGCCTCGTGGGCCAGGGCTTGCACGCCGGCCTGGTCCTGGCCTAGGCGGCGGGCCTGCTCGGCCTCGAGGCCCTGGGAGCGCGCCGCCTGCTCGGCAGCCCTGGCGATCTGGCGCTCCTGGGCAGCCGCTTTTTCGAGCTGGGCAGCAGCCTGGGCAAGCTGCGACGCATCGGCCGCCAGTTGCTCGCGGCGGAGATCGGCCAAGGCCTCTTCCACCTCGGCAAGGGCACGCTGGATAGCCTGCTCGACATTACGGGCGGCCTGGCGGCGGGCGGCGGCCTCCGGGCGCTCCATCGCCTGAGCCGCATGTTGGGCAGCTTGCCGGGCCTCGTCGATCGCCGCGTTTACCGGCGCCGGCAACTGGCGGTTCGTGGGGACCTCGGCCAGGCGGGATGCGATCGCTTTTTCGCGCGGGCCGGCTTCCTGGGGTTTGTGCTCGGCCAGCGGCGTCGTCTCTTTCTGCTCGTGTTCGATCTTGCGGAGGTCTTCGCGGGCGGCCAGCAGGTCCTTGACCAGCCGGTTGGCATCCACAAAGGGCTGGTCCGGAGGCGCGGCTTGGCGGGCCTGGTCGGCCGCTTTTTCCAGGTTTTGCAGAACCCGGTCTTGCTGGGCCAGGGCCTCGGGCTTCCGGTTCTCGAAAATATGCTCGGCGGCTTTCTGTGCCGACTCCTCGGCCTGCTGGAGGCTCTCGTGGACCTCGGGGGTATTCTCGGCCGCGCGAAGCAGTTCCTCGAGCTGCTGGCCGATCTCGCTTTGCTGGTGGGCCAGTTCCTGCGCTTGGGGGGTCTGGGTCAAGTCGGCGTGCTCGGTTTGCGTGCGGAGGGATTTCTGTTTTTCGGCCAGTTGGCGGATGTACTGCTCGACCGACTCGCGGCCGCTTTCGGGATTGAGCAGCCCTTGGGCCCGCTCGATGGCCTGGAGCAATTCGGCCAGGGCCTTGAGGATGGCCTCTTGGCTGGCGGCGGCTTGGGGGTAGCGGGTTTCATCGAGGTGGCGGATGGCGGCTTCGAACTCGGCATCGGTCTTTCGGGCGGCGAGGACGGCGAGGGCCTTGGCCGCCTCGGCAGCCGCCGGCCCGCCCCAGCCCGTCACCTCCCGCAAAAGGTCCACCAGGCGGACGTACATTTCGCGGATATCGCGCTGGTCCTGGACGGCGGCCAGGGTGGCCTCTTCGCGCTGCGCCTGGGGCAGCTCGGCAAGCCCGCGGGTCGTGCCGTAGAGCTTGGTTTCGGCTTCGATGAGTTTGCGGACCTGGGCGGCCAGTTCCGCCATGCGGAGCCGGCGGAGCAGGTTCTGCCGCTCGATGAGGAGCTGGATCAACACCTCGCGGCTTTTCTGGCGGGCAGCGAGGAAGGTTTCGGGGCGGCGGTCGGCCGGCTCCTCCAACAGCCGCATCAGCAGTTGCACCACGCGGGGCATTTCGGCTTCGACCAGCTTATCGAGGTTGGCCCGCATGGAACGGAGTTCCCGATAGAGGTCGCTTTTCTCCATCCCGTTTTCTTCGAGCTGGCGGAGCTGGAGGTCCACGATGCCGGCGACGAGCTCCCGGGCCATGGCCCGCACCTGCTCCTGCTTTTCCTGCTTGTCGAGGATGCTTTCGCGGCGCAGGCTTTGGGCCCAGGCCCCGGTTGCCCAAAGCGCCGCTGCCATTGCCGCCAGCCATCCGCACCATCGCGTGCTCATGGGCTTTCTCCCACGCTGATTTGGGTTTGAATCATGGTTTCCACCTGGCGAAGCGACTGGCGTTCCTGCTCGGCCATGGCCGCCAGGATGCCCTGCTCGTCGGTCACCTGGAAGACGAGCGGGTCGCTCCAGGACGATTTACCCTGGCCGCTGGCCCCGCGGAAATCCGTAGCGCACAGGGCCACCTTGATCTGGTCGCCCTTGGCCGCCCCCAAAGGCGCAAGCTGGAACACGAAAGATTGCTGCGGGAGGGTCTTGGGCGGCGGGCCACCGGCCGGGACCGCATACACGACCACTTCGGGCCGCTCTTCTTCCGTACCGCCGGCGTGCACGATGACCGGCAGCAGCGTCACGCGGGCCAGGCCGTAATCGTCCGACGCACTCCAGGCGATGGTGGGCCGGGCCGTGGGGAGGACATACTGGGTTACTGCCGCGGCGGTTATCTGGGGCGGGTAATCGGCCTTGATGCGCACCAGCCCTTCGATGGGGCGTTCCAGGCGCAGGCCATCGGCGTCGGTCACCTCGATCGCGTAGCGCACGGGCTCGACCACGCGGGCCAGCGGCGAGCCGTTTTCGGGAAGGACCCACACGTCGCCGCTGGCGGAAGGCGCTTCGGGCTGGCGCCGCATAGCCAGCCGCGTGCTGTCGAAGGTGACGGTGGCCTCGGCCAGCGGCTTGTCCGAGACCACGCGCAGCACCACCCGCGATCCTTCGACCACGGCGATCTGGCGCACGTCGCGGAACGCTTCCGAAGCGGCATGGGCGTAATCCGGAGGCACCACTTCGAGCTGCACCTCGACCGTGGGCGGCGCCACCAGTTCGATCTGGACCGGCTCGGTCCAGGCATCGCCCAAGGAGAACCAGCACACCGCGGGATCCACCAGCCGGGCCAGTTCGCCGCGATAGGTGGCCGAGTCTTCCGCCACGCGCTGGAGCACCACCGAGGTCGCCGGCCCCTGGGGGGCTTGCAGGCGCACAGTGCCGGCTGCGGGGAGTTTCCCGGCACCGATCACCTCGAACCGCACCGGCTGGCCATAGGGGCACTTGACCGCTGCCGGCGTGGCCCGCAGGTCGATGGTGTGCTGGTTGATGCGAGCCTGTTCGATTCGAGTGGCCGTGGGGTAACGGGCGCTGCCTAGGGCCAGGCGCGAGAGGAACACCCGGGCATGCTGGGGGAACGCGGCCACAAGGGCCGCCAAGAGCACCGCGGTGGAGCCGGCCAGGGCCAGCCGGCGTGCCAGCGGTGTGCGGGGCAGTTCGGGTTCGGGCTGGAGGCGCGTGGCGGCCTGGGCGGTTTGTTCGATCACGGCCTGCTCCAGTTGCACCGATCCCCAGCGGGGTGCCTCGGGCGATTCGAACTCCAGTGCGGCGATCAGATCGGTGTCGATGTGTTGCTGCCGCTCGATCAACAGGGCCATATCGAGTTCATCTTCGCGCGGGCCCAGCCAGGAAAGGGCGAAACGGCGCACGGCCCAGACCAGGGTGGCGGCAGCCAGCACCAAGAGCACCGCCCGTTCCAGCCGGCCCATGCGCAGGGTGTAGTCGGCCAGGAAGCAGACGGCAAGGACCCACAGCACGGCGGTGGCGGCACCGCAGGCGGCGATAGTCCCGCGGGCCAAGCGCCGCAGGCGCCGCAGGCGCCGCAATCGCCGTCGCAATGGGGCAAGTCGCGTCATGGGAGGTTCATCCACTTGCGGCCCAGCCATTCGGCCAGCATCAACCCGCTGGCCAGGCCGAACACCAGCCACGTGTTCCAAAGGGGAATGACCTCGATATTCGTCTCCAGCCGGGGAGGCAGCCGGATGTCGTCCGGCAACTGGCCCGCGGTGGCCAGGTCGTAGCTCTTTCCGCCGGTGGCGTCGGCCAGGGCCTGCTGGAGGGCAGTATTGCGCACGGCCCGCTGCCGTTCCACAGACACGCTGGCCACGCGAAACGTGGTCTCGACGTGCTGCTTGGCCACCGGGTCGAACACCCGCACGCGGTGCTCCCCGCCGGCCAACACCGGGAATCGTGCCTCGAACACGCCCTCGCGGAGCATGGCCAATGCGAGGTTCCGCGGGCGCGAAGGCCCGCCGGCTCCGCCGGCCGGCGGCACCAGTTCCGCATTCAGCTTGCGCTGGGGCAGCGCCGCCTCGGCCAGCGGCTTGAAGTTTTCGTCGAACGCCTCGACGGTCAAGAGCACTTGGTCGTTGGGCTGATACTGGGGCCGATCGGTCCGCACCACGAACCGTTTGCCCGCCCCCAAAGCGTGGCGCGACGCCAGCCGATGGATCAATTGCCCCCAGAACTGGCGGTAATATCGCTCGCCATAGCCCCGCCGCAGGCGCCACATCTCGTTGAACCCCAGGTAAACCACCTCGCCCCGGCCGTAGGGGCGAATGGCGATCAACGGCTGCGGCGTCTTGCCATCGACGCACCTATCGCTGGGGTGCTCGGCCAAGGCCGTGGCCACCGCGTGCAAGCGCTCCACCGGCTGGTACCACGTCAACCCGGTCAGATTGGCCCAGGCCCGGTCGTTATCGGGTCCCGGGGTATCGAGCTGCATGAAGTCGTATTGGGCGGCTTCGGCAGTGCGGCGCAACACGAACGGTTGCTTGCGATCGCGAAGATGCAGCGTGGGATCCACCTTCACAGGGAGCATATCCCCCAGCGGGGTCAGCGCCAATTGGCCGGGGCCGAACCGGGGCCCTGCCACGACCACCAGGCCGCCCCCCAGTTTCTCCACGAACTCCTGCGTCATCTGGCAAAACCGCGGGCTCAATGCCGAGGCCGGCATGTCGCCCAGAATGATCACATCGTGCATGAAGAACTCTTGGCGCGGAGCGCTCAGCGTCGAGACGAAGAGCTCGTTCGTCTGGCGGACCTTGGGATCGGCCGACCGCAAGAACGTGCGAAACCCCTTCTGCCCGACCAGCCGGTCGCGATGGAACACCTCTTTGACGAAACGCCATTCCCAGGTGGGCTCGTACTCCACATAGAGCAGGCGCATGATGTTGTCGTGGACCGTGGTCTCGCAATCGGCCTGGTTGTTCTGCACGATGACCTCGCCGGGCTCGGGATCGACCTCAGCCCGGAAAGCGCACCGGCCGACCTCGCTGGGAACGAACGCGAGTTCCACGGTATGCGAGGGTTCAACGAGCGCCACCTGGCGGGATTCGAGGGTTTGCCACTGCCCGGCGCTATCGGCTGGGCCCTGCCTGCGCAGCACGCGCAAGGTGACGGTGCGGCCGGCTAGGCCCTCCTGGCGGAGCGTGGCCAACAGCGGGTAGCGCTCATCTTTTTTCATGGCCGGGGGGCATTGGAGGTCCACGGCCAGATCGACCGCGGCGGCCGGCCCTACGCCTACGGTGTACACCGGGGCACCGAGCCGGCGGGCGGCCTCCAAAGCGGGCGGGCCGGCGTTCTGGTTGAAATCGCTGAACACCACCACGGCGGCCAAGGGGAGGGTCGATTGGCGGCGTGCCAGGTCGTCCAGCGCCGCGCCGAGTGCGGTGAGCTGGCCCGCGGTGGTCAACTGCCCGGCGAGCACCTCCGGGTCGATGTCGCGGCCGTCGGCGGCGGTCTCCAAGGCCCGCGCCCCGTCGGCCCGGTCGAACAGAAACGCCCTCAAGCGGAACTTCTTTTCCAACTGGGCGATAAGGTTCTCCTCCGGCCGGCGCACCAGGGCCTTTACATACTCGATGCGCGAGGGGCGGCTCGCCGCCGGGGAACCGCCAGCCGATGCGGCAGACGAACCCGTTTCGCCACGCCCCCCGTTGGCGTCGGCCGGGCTTGCCGCCGTGGCCCCCGAACTCCCGGAGTCGCCCTGGGCAGTACCCAGACCCGTAGCGCGGGCCAGGAGCTGGCGTTCGGCCGGTGCCAATTCGTCGGCGATGGCCATGCTGTCGGTACCGTCGAACAAGAGCCACACCGCGGGCTTCATCTGGCTGGTGATGCGCACGGTAAGGACCGGCTCGGCGAAGATCAGCACCACTAGCGCCAGCACCGCAGCACGCAACGCGGCCAGCACCAACCGGCCTTTCTTGCGGCGTGCGAACTGGAAGCGGGTGTAGAACAGCACCCCCAGGGCGGCCGCCCCCAGGCACCCGAAGACCACCCAGGCTG